>JAHJRK010000551.1 GCA_018830925.1 Pseudomonadota bacterium | reverse complement strand
AGTGATTATTACTGCCAACGCATGCCAGATTGCAACGACACTCATTTCCCTGTCGGCTTATCTGCCCCAGTGGATCAAGATTATTCAGACACGATCTAGCGTAAACATATCCATTCATTCCTGGTGCCTGTGGTTCATTTCTGCAGCCTTTGCCCTCTTCTATGCAATAGTCCAGTACCTGCTGAACGGCAGGGGATGGCCGCTCATCATCTCGACACTTGCTTCGCTGAGCTGCATTCTGTTCACCGTTTCGCTTATCGTGAAATTCAAGACGAGAAAAGACTGAAAAGCAGGGAAAGAACATTATGGAGTTTGAATCGGAAAAGAGCCGGGTTTTGGACCTTAAAGCAATCGTATTATTGACAGTGCTTTGCGCGAGCTGGGGTCTGGCGCAGGTAACCATCAAGATCGCCAATCAGGGAGTCTCTCCGATCCTGCAATCCGGTATCAGGTCTGTAGGCGCTGCGATTCTGGTATTGATCTGGATGGCAGTACACAGGGAACCGCTATTTAAGAAAGACGGCACACTGTGGTGGGGAATAGGGGTAGGTCTTCTGTTTTCGGGAGAATTCATTCTCATCTACTGGGGTCTGGTTTTTACCAACGCATCACGCGCCGTGATTTTTCTTTACATGTCGCCTTTTGTTGTTGCAATAGGATCGCAGTTCTTTATCCCGGGCGACCATTTAAGAAAAATCCAGGTCATCGGCCTGTGCTGTGCTTTTACAGGAATTGTGATTGCATTCAAAGAGTCATTAAGCTTTCCGACATATAAAATGCTGATCGGTGACGGCATGCTGGCGATTGCAGCTGTTTTATGGGGAGCTGTTACCGTCATGATCAAAGCAGGCCCTCTTGCAAAAATTGCGCATAGTAAAACGCTGCTCTATCAGCTTGGCGTTTCTGCAGTAGTGCTGCCGGCAGCGTCAATGGCCATGGGTGAACGTGGCGTTGTGCTGATGACTCCGCTTATTGCTTTTTGCCTTGTCTACCAGGCTGTCTGGGTAGCATTCATTACATATCTCGTCTGGTTCTGGCTCATCCGCCATTATATTGTTTCACGTATCGCTTCGTTTACTTTTCTTACGCCGATTTTCGGTGTACTGGCGGGCGGGCTGCTGCTGAACGAGACTATTTCAAATTCGCTGCTGCTGGCCCTTGTTCTGGTAGGTTCGGGTATTTATCTGGTGAACCGGCCGGATGCAAATCATGATGCGGAGCAATAATATATTGACGGTTTCGTAAAAAGCCCATCGGCAGGCTGAGGGTGATTAAGACCCGGTGTGGGCGCCGTCCTTTTCGGGCGGTGTTACCTATAACGCTTTCGTGAAAATGTGGGATGCGAAGAATGTCAGAGAAGGGGTGGATATTCTCGGACGCATCGAGAGATAATGGAATTTCGTTTTAGCCGATACACAGGGGTGCGGAAAGCAGGCATCAAGAACTTCAATCCGCCCGCTGATAGCATCAATTTTTACGGAGTTTTCCCCTCGAGAGGGAGAGGTATATCCCGCCTGTGCAGAGCATTGAGAAAATCACGAGGGCCAGCCGGAAGCTTTTTACGAAAACAGGATGGTATTCAGTCGTTATCTGAACGCGCCCGATAAACAGGGCGAAAATAAGGGTTACAATCCCCATGCTCAACATCTGCCCTAGAAGGCGCATCGTGCCGACCGACCCTGAGGCTATCCCGTAAAACCTTCTTTCAACACTGCCCATTATGGCATTCATGTTAGGGGAAGAAAAAAGGGCAAAGCCGAACCCGAGAAGCATCAGACAGTATACTATTGGCGCAAGGCCGGTGTTTTCCCGTATCATCGACAGCAATATGAGTCCGGAGGCTGTTATGGCCATTCCGATCGACGCTATAATGCGCGGCTCGATTCTGTCCGAAAGTTTTCCTGCAACAGGTGAAAAGAGCGCCATCATTATCGGCTGGGATATGAGAATCATTCCGGCGTCTCCCGGGGAGAGTCCTTTTATATATTGAAGAAAAAGGCTTGTAAGGAATGTCACAGAAAAAGTTGCGCTGTAATTTATCAGGGCGGCGAAACATGAAAAGGCAAACACCCTGTTTGTTCCGAACAGATTCACATCAAAGACCGGGTATCTGATATTTCTTTCCCATTTAAAAAAAAGAAAAAGCCCGAAAAAACCGGTTATGATTAAAACAAAACCGGATATGTCCGGAAGGAGTGTAACCCCGCACATCAGGGCAATAAGTGAAAGGCCGTATATTACCGAGCCTTTGACATCGAATTTTTCGCCTTTTGCGTCGGCCCATTCCCCTTTCAATTTAAAAAGAATGAGAAGTATGATTATGATTCCGAGCGGAACATTGACAACAAAGATGCTTCTCCATGTAAAATGCTGTGTTAGAATGCCTCCGAAAAAGGGGCCGCATGAAAGGCCGGAATAGACTGCGGCAACGGTTATGCCGAGAGCCTTGCCCCTTTCTTCGGCAGGGAAAACGGAACTTATAATGGCGATTCCTGTAGCAAACACCATGGCGCTGCCGAGACCCTGAATGATTCTGGAGAAAATGAGCATGCCGGCTGAGTTTGAAAAAGCGGCAAGAAATGATGAAAGCGTGAAGATTATTATGCCATACCGGAATATCTTCTTTCTTCCGTAAATATCGCCGAGCTTTCCGAAGGGTACAAGGAAAATGGCCGCGGATAAAAGGTATGAAGTCGCAATCCAGCTTAAAAGAAGAGCATCGACCTGAAAGTCCCGTTGAATGGAAGGAAGGGCTATGTTCACGGAAGATATCGTAAAAGGCGTGAGAAAGGAGCTTGATGCAGCAACAATCAGCGCGGAAATTTTTGAGGAATTTTTAGAATCCGCATCTTTCATGACAGGTATCTTGCAAAACAATTCAGCGGCATCAGCCTTCCCTGCCGCATTCTTTGCAGCGGCCGTCTGATCCTATAATTCCAATGCAGTTTCCGTCCGGACACAATTTACGGTTTTCCCAATTCGGATCGGGTTCCGGATCCTGAGTGCTGCCGCATGGGGGAGTATTGACACTTTCTGCGTTTCTCTGCGCGCCTTCTGTCGGATTGCCGTATGGTATCCCGCATTCTTTGCAGTTTCCGTCCGGGCCAATTACGCCGATGCAGTTCCCATCCGGGCATAATATACGGTTTTCCCATTCCGGATCGTGGTCTGTTTTTTTATCATCTGTTTTCATATTTTTTATTGCCTCTTTCTCTTTTGTGGAAATAATTATTGAAGGCTTCGTAAAAAGTCAATATGTCCGTCTGAGGCGGAAGCTTATTACTTTGCCGTCTGGAGTTGTAGTTTTTTTTGAGTCCATCAATTTTCAGTGAGGATGAACATACATTAAAAAACGGATAGAGTCAAAACCATGATTCTTACCAGGTCATCTTTATGTAAAGTTACTTTTTTACGCGGTGGATGCCTGCTATTTTATTGGGTATCTTATATATTTACAGATAAAATCCGCTTCAAATACAAAAATCGAATAGGGTTGACAAGGAACAAGTCACAATTTATTAAAATGAACCGGGAAACTACGGCAACTTCTTTTACAGGGAGCAGGTCATCATGCCTATTTATGAATTTTACTGCAAAGATTGCAATACCATTTACAACTTCTTTTCAAAATCCGTAAATGCGAAAAAAAGCCCTAAGTGCCCGAAGTGCAAAATTTCAAAGCTCTCAAGGCAGGTATCTGTTTTTTCGGTTACAGGAAGAGCAAAGGAGGGTGGCGATGCCGATGATCTGCCCTTTGATGAAGGCAAAATGGAAAAGGCGATTCAGATGCTTGGGAGGGAAGCTGAAAGCATAAATGAAGAAGATCCAAGGCAGGCGGCAGGCCTTATGCGAAAGCTTTCAGATGCTGCAGGGCTTAAACTTGGTTCCGGAATGGATGAGGCGATAAGGCGTCTTGAGAAAGGCGAAGATCCGGATAGAATAGAGTCCGAGATGGGCGATATTCTAGAACAGGAGGAGCCTTTTTCCCTGTCCGGCAAAAAAGGCTCCGGCAGATTAAAAAGAACTGCGCCCTTGAGGGATGAAACCCTGTACGATCTTTAGCCTGAAGTAATACAGGTGAATACAGCATTTGTATCTTCCTCAAGTCCACTCTCAGATGAAGGCAGAAAACAACGCTGACAGCAATTGGGAATCGTTACTCTTGGGCTCAAACGCCAAAATAAGGCTTAAGCCGCATTAAGTGGGTGTATTTGATTCAGTTCCTTTTGAAAGATTTGCCCGGATTCCCATAAGTCTACCGAATGTTGCGCATTGAGCCAAAATTCAGGAGAGTTTCCAAAAAGACGGGAGAGCCGTAACGCCATAACAGGGGTGATAGCGCGCCTGTTCCTCAGAAGTTCATTGATCGTTTGACGTGTAACACCCAAAGCATCCGCCAAAGATGCGGTCGTCAAACCATAGTCGGGCATAAAATCTTCTCTGAGCATTTCACCAGGATGTGTAGGTGGAATTTCTCGTTTTGTGGTATTTGGTATCGACATTATATTGCTCCTTATGCCGTTATTGCCGTTTAAATGGTACGGTTATTTTATTCCAACGGCTTAATGGTAATCGGTAATCTCAACATCGTATGCATCACCATCTATGAACCGGAAACATATTCGCCATTGATCATTGATTGAAATTGAATATTGCCCTTCTCTATCTTCTTTGAGAGCATGTAACCGATTGCTTGGAGGTATCTTGAGATCATTCAAAGTTGTTGCCAATTGGATATATTCCAATCGCCTTATGGCCCTTCGGAGCAAATCCGGAGGAAGGTTTTTTGATTT
>JAHJRK010000550.1 GCA_018830925.1 Pseudomonadota bacterium | reverse complement strand
TTCTTGGCGGTGGCATGGCCTATATTGTTCCTGATTTGATAAGGCAGCTTGGAGAATACGAAATTGATGAGAGCCGGATAAAAAGAATAATAATTCTCCACTCCCATTTCGACCATTGCGGGATAGTTCCTTTCTTTAAAAAGCGCTGGCCGCAGGCGAAGGTGACTGCTTCGGCGAGAGCAAAGGAGCTTCTTGCGACCAAAAAGGTAATCGACAGCATAGAATTTTTAAACCAGGTTCTTATAATGAAGTACGGGATTGAAGATAAGACAAAAGAACTTGATCTGTCGTTTACGGGTGTTGATGTTGATGAGGCAGTAAAAGACGGGGATATTCTATACAGCGATAATCTTTCAATGGAGATAATCGAAGTGCCGGGACATTCTTCATGCTCTATTGCGGTATATGTCACGGAAGAGAAAGCAATGTTCGCCTCGGATGCGGGCGGTGTTCCGTTCGGGGACCAGGTCTTTACGGCTGCAAACTCGAATTTTGACAAATATGTCGAAAGCCTTAATAAAATGGCGCGGTATGAAACGGATATCCATCTCGCGGAGCATTATGGCGCAAGAACAGGCGAAGAGGGCCGTGCCTATATACAAAAATCGATAATTTCGGCAAAAGAGACAAGGCAGATTCTTGAAGAATCGATAGCGCGCACAAAAGATGTAAAAATGAGCGCAAAAGAGATAACCGAGATGTTGACAAAAAACGCCCCTGTGGGTTTTATTCCGAAGGAGGTTATTTCAATGGTAACGGAACAGATGTTAAAATATGTATCCGGGCAAGAGAAGCGGGGTACATTGAGGATTGAAGGATTGGAGGGGTCAAGGGGCACAAGGCACAAAGGCGTGAGGCATAAGACGAGAGGCGTGAGGGGGAAGGCGAGTAGGCGAAAGCGAAATTCGATGTCCGATATTCGATATTCGAATTTACTATGACTTGAATCCTATATACTTCTTAACCGGCAACAAGAATGGCAGGCAACAGAAAAAGGGTAATGCCGGGGCCATGTTCGGCCTTTAACTCAGATGCATGGTTTCAAAGGAATTGTCAGCAAGATCGATCACAAGCAGCTTGTTTCTTAAAAGAGAGCCATTTTTCAGAATAATTTTTATCGCTTCCGAAGCCTCAAGGGAAGCAACCAGTGAAACGCAGTAAGAGAGAGCTCCGAGGGATGTTTCGGCTCCCTTGTTCGGGGCATTTTCAGGATCGCCGTAAATAAGCTTCAAACCCGGGTCTTCGGGAAATATCGTTGTTATGTGCCCGTAGCTTCCCGCAACTGCAGCAGATACGAGGCGGCGGCCCGCTTTTTTTGAAGCTCTCTCAAGAACAAAACGGGCGGTCAGTGAATCAAGACAGTCGATAACCGCATCCGAGCCTCCGATTATCCCAGCCGCATTTTCTTCATTGAGATATTCAGAATATTTTCGTACCGTGACGGAAGAATTGATTTCTTTTATTCTTTTTTCGGCAGCCTCTGCCTTCTGTGTTGAAATAAGATTTTCCGTGCAGAGAAACTGGCGGTTCAAGTTGCTTTCTTCAAAAACATCCCCGTCAACGAGGTTTAAGATTCCGATCCCCGTGCGGGCGAGAATTTCTGTAACTACTCCGCCAAGACCTCCAAGACCGACAATGGTTATCATGGATTTTAAAAGGGTTGCCTGATCGTTTGCGGAAAAGGATTTCATGTTGCGGATGTACCGTTCCGGTATGATTTCTTCTTCAAGCGAGGCGATTTCAATATCACGGCAGCTTATTCCCGAGTCTCCGGAGATATTGATGATGTTGTTAACCGAAATGCCTGTATAGGGCGTTTTATCCGGAAGTTTTTTTCTGTTTGAAAGCTCTCTTATTCTGATTTTAATATCAACGTCTGGTTTCATCCGCCTCCGACCGGGGGGAAAATACCTATTCTTTCACCGCCGTTAAGTGTAGAGTCGAGTTCCCCCTTGATGCCGTCTATGAAAATCAGCTTTGCCTTCTCTTCAGGGATTTTAAGCCCTGCAATCAGGTCACGGACCGATGTGCCGGGTTCTACCCGATAATTATCTGCCGAAGCGGGGGTAAATTTTCCAAGTGTGGCAAAGAGTTTTAAGGTAATAAATGCTTTTTTACTCATATTTTTTAAGTTTTATTTGCCCGTGAAATGGGATATAAGATAAAACACATTTGATTCCTGTAAGAAATTAAACATAATTGGTTTAAATGTCAAGCAGTTAAAATTAAACAGGCTTTGATATGCATATCGTTTCGACAATAATTCCGATATTTTCCATTGTAATTATTGGATGGTTTATCCGCTTGAAAGGTTTTATCCCGCCTGAATTTCTTGGGCCCGCAAACAGGCTGGTCTTTTATATTGCCATTCCCGCAATGATCTTCAGGGCCGTATCAAAAGCCTCCTTCAAGGCGCAGTTCAATTTAACCGTACTGCTTATTACTCTTTCTTCGGTTGTTGCGGTTTTTGCGCTCTCATGGATAGCGGGGAGGACGGCAAAGATAGAAAGAAAAAATCTTGGAACCTATATACAGTCCTCCATTCACGGAAACCTCGGATATATAGCTCTTGCCGTCGCCTATTATTACATGGGGCAGGAGGGGTTTGTAAAGGCCGGAATAATAGGCGGCTTTGTGATGATCCTCCAGAATTTTCTTGCGGTGGTTGCTCTAGTTCTGTACGGCAAGGATCTTCCTTTCAGGGAGAACGGACTTTTTTTCGCACAAAAGATATTTGGAAATCCCGTAATACTGTCGGCAATGGCCGGAATATTCTTCTCTGTTACGGAAATGCCGGTTCCTGAAGTCATCGGGCGGATTCTGGATATCCTGAGCAATCTTGCGCTGCCGATGGCGTTGCTTATAATTGGCGCTTCCCTCTCTTTTAAAGCCATGCGCCTCTCCATATTTGCCGTTATTTCGACCAATTTTTTTAAACTGATGCTTCTTCCGTGCATGGGATTTATTTTATACGGCTTTTATGGTATTCCTCCGAGTGAATATCTGCCCGGCCTGATACTTCTTGCATCACCCACAGCAACGATTGCATACATAATGGCAAAAGAGATGAACGGGGACGCCGATTTCGCGGTCGCGGCAATTTCTTCAAGCACTCTCATTTCGGCCGTGACATTTTCATTCTGGCTCAATGTAGCGGGTTGAAAAGGGCAGAAGACAGAAAACAGGAGTCAGGAGACAGAAGACAGGAGACAGAAGACAGGAGACAGGGGTCAGGAGACAGAAGACAGGAGACAGAAGACAGGAGACAGAAGTCAGTAGTCAGAAGTCAGAAGTCAGGAATCAGAAACCAGGAAACAGTTTTTTTAAATGGAGTTTTGCAAATGGATATCAATGTGGAAAGAGTGCTTGTTACCGGCGCAGCGGGATTTATCGGTTATCATCTGTCTTTGAGGCTCTTAAATGAAGGGCTTGATGTGACAGGCGTTGACAACATGAATCCTTATTATGATGTGGGTCTGAAGGAAGCGAGGCTCGCTCAGCTTCAATCGTACGGGAATTTTGCCTTTGTTAAGACGGATATAGCCGAAAAAGAGGATCTCGAAATAGTATTTGAAAACAAAAAGTTTGATGTTGTGGTGAATCTTGCGGCGCAGGCAGGTGTGAGATACTCATTGAAAAACCCACGCGCGTACATCGATTCCAATATAATCGGTTTTACCAATATTCTTGAATGCTGCCGGCATAACGGGGTGAAACATCTTGTTTTTGCTTCATCAAGCTCGGTTTACGGGGCAAATACGAAAATGCCTTTTTCCGTTCATGACAACGTTGACCATCCAGTTTCCTTATATGCAGCCACCAAGAAAGCAAATGAACTGATGGCTCATTCATACAGCCACCTCTTCGGGCTCCCATGCACGGGTCTTAGATTCTTTACGGTTTACGGACCGTGGGGGCGCCCTGATATGGCTCTGTTTCTTTTTACAGATGCGATTCTTGAAGGAAGGCCGATAAAGGTTTTCAATCACGGTAAAATGACGCGGGATTTTACCTACATAGATGACATAATTGAAGGGGTTGTGAGGATTATGAAAAAAGTTCCGGAGCCTGATCCCAAATGGAGCGGAAAAAAACCTGATCCCGGCACATCATATGTAAAATACAGGCTCTATAATATAGGAAACAACAGCCCTGTTGAACTGATAGAGTTTATAGAAATTATCGAAGAGACTCTTGGGAAAAAAGCAAAAAAAGAATTTCTTGATCTTCAGCCCGGCGATGTTGTTTCAACATACGCCGATGTCGATGATCTTATTAGAGATGCCGGCTTCAAACCTCAGACTCCGCTTGAAACAGGAATAAAGCGGTTTGTGACCTGGTATCTTGAATATTACGGAAAGAAGACGATGTCTTCGGGCAGCCCCAAAAATGGCTGAAAAACAGGGGCTTTTCGGTAATGTGTTTTGAGGGATTTCCGAACTTGCCGAACTGGCATGAAGAAACAGCTCATGTCATTCAGGAAAAAGCGAAGCTTGACAAATTTGACAATATAGATGAAAATCAGCTGGGGTTTGAGAAGGAGGTGTTGTATGAATCGGGTTTTATTAAAAGACGGTGAAAAATACGGTGGCCAGTATGTAGCTACAAGGTCTTTTAAAGACAGAAAGGTCGTAAGCTACGGAAGAGAACCGAGCAAGGTCTTTAACGAGGCAAAAGAGAAGGGTGTAAAGGAACCCGTGGTTTTTTATGTTCCCAAGAAAGGAATGGTGCAAATTTACTGATGCCGCTCAGGAATTGTCCATTTCTTAAACTCAGTGAAGATGATATGCCCCGCCCGATTTTACCGATAAAAATTATCAACCCCCATACGGGACTTTCATATGCCACTTTCGGCATTATAGATACCGGAGCTGATGAATGTGCCATTCCCGCCGGTATTGCCTCTATATTAGGGCATAATCTGCAGGCTGGTCCTACAAAGATTATCGGTACAGGGAATGGAGAAACCATTGCATTTTCCCATACAACAAAGTTTGAGGGATATATCACCCCTTGTCTTTCAAGCTTGCATACACGATCAAAGATACCCCTATAGACTTCATGCCGAACCTGCACGTCCTTCTTCTTGGAGTAAACAGTTTTCTCGGCAAGTTTATCCTGAACATAGACTATCCTGGTAAGATTTTTTCAATCAGTTCTCAATCAAAAGCCGCTAAAAAGAAAATACCTGTTATTAAGCTGTAAACAACGAATACCGCCGCACAGTTTATTTCCCCTAACGCTTTTTTCAAGTATCCTTTGACTGGCCTGATTACCGCAGGCTCCGATTTTTCCGGGCGGAATCCAGGGAAGCTACCTGAAACAGATAGGCTTCATCATTAAACAAACTACCTGTTTTCCTAGTATCCTATTCCCTTCTAAATAGCAGTAATCCGTAAAGCAAAAAACAAAACAATCCGATGCGACGCAGTGCTGAAGATGATGTATAATATTTTTCGCACAATATGAACATGAAACGGTTGCAGGAACTTGCCAGAGCGGTTGCATAGCTGAAAAAAACCAAACTGTAAGGTCGCTGGGATGTTTAAAATCAAAAGTGCGAAAAATTCTTTACACTACCGTGATGTAAGATTGCAATGCGTACTTAAATCATGCCGATAAAATATTCAAAGAGATAAATGGTTAATTTCGGGCCGGTTGAAAAAGTTTATCGGAAACCTGCACCACCTTGATGCCGACGAATACCCGGAAAGTTGTTGACCAAACCGTTGACCAAGTGCCCTTAAAAGTAAAAGGGGGTTAACCGATGAATCAGCTAACCCCTCTATATTATTAATGGTGCCGAAGGCCGGGCTCGAACCGGCACGCCTTTAGAGCACTACCCCCTCAAGATAGCGTGTCTGCCAAATTCCACCACTCCGGCATTTTTATTTCTTTTCAGTTGCATCCGGAAGTTGCGCAGGCACTGTTTCCTTTACAGGTGTAACATCGCCAGTTGGTTCCGCTTTCTGCTCGATAGGCGCCTTAACATCCGTCATGATCGAACTTCCTTTTTTATGTCCTGAAATATAGGCAAGAGAGAGAGAAGTGATCATGAATATTACGGCTACAATCGTTGTTGCTTTGCTTAAGAAAGTGGAGGCGCCTGTGCTTCCGAAAAGGGTCTGGCTGGAACCTCCGCCGAAGGCAGCACCCATATCAGCCCCTTTTCCGGTCTGGAGCAGAACGATCATTATGATCGCTATGCAAACAATAACATGTAATATAATTAATAAAATTGGCATATTAATCCAGCTTGTCTGTTTTCATAATTTTTTATATTTTATAATCTCTGCAAATTTTTCAGCTTTTAAGCTTGCTCCCCCGACAAGAGCTCCGTCAACATCCGGCATCGACATCAATTCTTTTATATTTTCAGGTTTTACACTTCCACCATACAGTATTCTTACCGATCCGGCAACCTTTTTCCCGAAAAGCTTCTCAACAAGATTGCGGATAAACCGGTGAACTTCCTGAGCCTGGCCGCTTGTCGCTGTTTTGCCGGTTCCTATCGCCCAGACCGGCTCATATGCCAGAATTAAAGGTTGCAGGTCATCCGGAGAGAAGCCTTCTAACCCCATTTTGATCTGTTTGTCAAGAATATTAAATGTATCAGCAGCATCCCGCTCTTTTTCCGTTTCACCTATGCAAAAAACCGGATCAAGGCTGTTGCATATTGCGGCTCTTATCTTTTTGTTAACAGACTGGTCTGTTTCGCCGAAAGATTGTCTCCGTTCCGAATGTCCGATGATAACATATCTGCATCCTGCCGAAGCAACCATTGTTGGTGAAATTTCTCCGGTATACGCGCCTTCCTTTTCCC
>JAHJRK010000549.1 GCA_018830925.1 Pseudomonadota bacterium | reverse complement strand
CCCGCCTTTCGGAGTTCTATCAGTAAACATTTCTCATACACACTTTCAAGAAAACCAAAACCCATTTTATTATCAACACGATAGGCGCAACCGATAATTGTTTCGGTTATTTTTTCATATTCCATATTATCCCGCCGGTGGCGGGATTGTGATACGTTTTTTGATTAACTGGATTTATATCAAGTCTATCCTGTTATCCCGTCAAATTTTTTGCCCCCGGTGAACTATTACAAAAATAGTTTTCAACCTCAATTTGAATATTAACTGGAGGTTGAAATAATAGTAATGTTTATCCTGATTAGTCAAGGTAAATTTACCGCTCCATTGAGATATCCAAATCACTTGCGCTTCTGTCCTCTGTATATTATTCTACTCAATAAGCGGTGGAATTTCCGATGCGATGAACTATCCCGCCGTAGAGCAGCGGGGTATCTACAAAAACATTGTAACGCCGCAAGCGGCGGGGAATTAAACCCTTGTCCGCCTCCGGCGGATTAAACTAAAATGCGAGGAGCTATGAAAATGGGAAAATATTGGGTCTTTCTGATAACTTTCGCTTTACCCCTGTTAACTCTCTCATCCTTTGTGATGGCTTCCGACGATAAAATATCCCGACAATCTCTTCGAGATCTCAAAGGGATTTACGTATCCGTGGAAAAGTTGACTCCCGAAATCGAAAAGGATGGTCTTACTAGCAATAACATTGGGAAAGATGTGGAGTCGATGCTTCGGAAGGCAAAAATTAAAACATTATCTAAAGGAGAATGGTTCGATGTGACGGGAAGTCCTTATCTCTATGTGAACGCCAATGTTCTAAAGCTACCAGACACGAAGGAATATATCTACTCCGTTAATATTGCCCTTAAACAGAATGTATATCCAGTAAGAGAACCCATCGAGATATTGGGGGCCGCCACTTGGTCAGTGGGTGGTATCATCGGGATTACCCCTAGCCTTGACAAGATCCGAGCTTCGGTAAGAGAACAAGTGGGTAAGTTTATCAAGGCCTACTTATCCGTAAATCCTAGTTGAGTTGAGCGATTTTAAAAACACTTTTCATGCAGAGCCAAATGATTCTGAGTCTCAAAAGGACCTGCCCGCAATGCGGTCGAGATCAGATCGTGTCGAAGGAAAAGAAAAGAGAGAAGGTCCACTGAAAATATTGCGGGGCAGATATTTCTCCATCCCAATAGATTTGTTCTTGACAATTTTACGATTCAATCGTAAATTGCCCATATGATCTATCGATTTCTTACCAACTACGTGTTAAGAGACGCGGAATATTATCCCGTCATAACTATTACCGGGCCGAGACAATCGGGCAAAACGACCCTTGCCAGGGCCATTTTCCCGGACTACGACTATGTGTCACTGGAAGAAACAGATACGCGTTACTTCGCCAGGGATGATCCCAGGGGTTTCCTCGCTCGTTTCAGCGGACCTATCATCATCGACGAGGTTCAGCGGGCTCCTGACCTCCTTTCTTACATTCAAACCGAAGTGGATCATAATCCTTCGCCAGGCCGCTTCGTGCTCACTGGTTCTCAGAATCTCATGCTCATGGAAAAGGTCTCTCAAACCCTTGCCGGAAGGAGCGGCATACTCCACCTGCTTCCATTCTCAAGGGCGGAGCTTGAGAAACATAAGCAGATCGAGATAAGAACTCCCGATGACCTCTTTTCTAACCGCCAGACCGGACTGGATTGCTGGAATATCATCCACACAGGTTTTTATCCGCCCATTCACGATAGAAACGTGCCGCCGGAAATCTGGTTATCCGACTATGTGCGAACCTATGTGGAGAGGGATGTTCGAACATTGGTCAACATCGGCGATCTGGAGACCTTTGATCGGTTTATTAGGCTGTGTGCCGGCCGCATCGGACAACTTGTGAACTTCTCAGCAATCGCGTCCGACTGTGGCGTTTCCGTTGACACGGCGCGCAGGTGGATATCCGTACTCAAAACCAGCTTCATCCTTTTTCTTCTCCCACCGCACCACCGCAACTTCAATAAGCGGATCATCAAGAGTTCCAAACTATATTTCCACGACACGGGCCTCGCCTGCCAACTGCTCGGCATCCGGTACGAAGATCAGCTTTTCTCTCATCCCCTTCGGGGCGCCCTGTTCGAGAATTACATCATGGCCGAGGTTGTGAAGTCCTTTTATAACCAGCGGCTTTCTCCCCCGATTTTTTTCTGGCGGGACCAAACCGGCCATGAAATTGACCTGATTATTGAAGAAAGCGGCGCCCTCTTTCCCGTAGAGATTAAATCGGGCAGCACGGTAGCAGGGGATATGTTCAGGGGGCTTAAGTGGTGGACACATCTTGCAGGCCGGACAGCGAGCTCTCCAACGCTCGTCTATGGTGGAGTGGAAGCCTACGTTCGCGATGGGATAACCCTTCGTCCCTGGTTCTCGGTGTAATTCAACATATTTAGCAGATATCTGCAATCCTGAAGGGAGGGGGTTCTGTCCCACCTGTTGATTTCCACTTGAATTAACGTAGAGGTGATTCTATAATAGCTCCGTCTTAGATCTAAAGAGAGGAAAACAAAGAATGCCGGTGAATCTTTCTATAAAGAACGTGCCGGACGATCTCGCTGAGGAGCTTCGCCGCAGGGCCGCAAAAAACCATCGCTCTCTGCAGGGTGAGCTGCTGATGATCCTGGAAGAAAGCGTGGCCCGGAATAGGGGGTTGAGTCCCTCTGAGTTATTGAAGGATATCAGATCCGCAGGTCTTCGGACGCCGTCGGAATCGGCCCGATTCATAAGAGAAGAGCGGGATGCGCACGCTGGTCGTTGATGCATCGGCCCTGGGGGCACTTGTCTTCGGTGAACCCCAGGCCGAAGAGATATCGCAAGCCTTAACCGACGCTACGCTGGTGGCTCCATCTTTGCTCTGGTTCGAAATGGCAGCGATAGCTACAAAAAAGATCAGGCACCACACGGAACTGGCAGCACAAATACAGGCCGCCTTCGGCTTGGCCCTTCGCCTTCCCATTGTCATTAGAGATGTAGACTATGGGGAAACGGTCAATCTCGCCCTGAAGAGCGACTTAACGACTTATGATGCCGGCTACCTATGGCTCGCGGATCATTTGGACGCCGAACTCATCACACTCGATGCGAAGCTTGGCAAAATTGTTGAAGGGAAGCAGGGTCGATAAACGCGCAATTGAACCAAGCTTTATTCGACTATTGCAAGGAGAGTCGAACCTAAATATCATAATGCAAGTTCTGATCCCCTCTTCCGTAGACGTGTCAAGGTTTCCTGAAGATGTGAAGATGGGGACGTTGGTTCCAAAACGACTTATGATTATGCTAATCAAAACGTTTTAGAATCAACGTATATCACGTATATCCTTTTTCGTGGTCCTAGGCACGCAATTCACAAAACAAGATGTGACCCCCCCCTCAGTATCCCTTAACATCTCCTGTTCTGATGTTAGTGCAAAATCCATTTTTTACATCTCCGTTCTTGTTATTTGTCGTTCATTCAATTTAAATTTTCTGTAATAGTTCAGCTATATTAGACAGGATAACAGGATTGACTTGATTGTTTTTTCATCCTGTTGATCTCTTGGTTAAGATCCCTGGCCCTACGCTTTACTTCAACTCTTCTCTCTCCAAACCCCATTTTATTATTCACCCT
>JAHJRK010000548.1 GCA_018830925.1 Pseudomonadota bacterium | reverse complement strand
CGACGGGGCAATGCGGGTAGATGGCAATTACGACAGTACCCTCGGCTACGAACCCAACAGCTACGGCGAGTGGCAGGAACAGCCCGATTTTTCCGAACCGCCGCTTAAGCTGGAAGGGGATGCGCATAATTGGAATTTCCGCGAAGACGATGATGACTACTACACCCAGCCTGGCAAGCTCTTCCGTCTGATGAGCCCCGCCCAACAGAAAGTCCTTTGTGAAAATACCAGCCGCGCGATGGGCGACGCGCCTGATATGATCAAGATCCGCCACATCGGTAACTGCTGGAAGGCCGATCCGGCTTATGGCAAGGGAGTAGCCAAGGCACTTGGCATTCCTCTTAACGCATTAAAAAAAAAGACATAGAGTCATCATCTCCCCAAAGAAGAGTAAAAAGGGTATCAACGGTTTTCAGGAATAGATATTGACTTGCAATTCAGGCATACATATAAATGGCAAAATTATATTGAGCTGAAAAAAATATGGCTATACCAAGTCCTTTTCCGGGCTCGGAACCGCCCGGAGAAACTTATTACAAACATCAAAATCAAAGCAGGAGAGGAAAAAATGGCAAATAAACCGAGCGATAAGGAACAGGAATATATTGCGCGCAAGGAATTTGAAAAACTCCAGAAGATGAAGGCTGAAACACAGAAGAAACTTGCCGCAGAGGAGAAAAACAAACTGCGCGAACTGCATTACATGCGATGCCCCAAATGCGGAATGGAACTTGTCGAGATTGATTATCAGAGCATCATGATCGACAAGTGTACGAAATGTGAAGGTATCTGGCTTGACGCAGGGGAATTTGAAAGTGTCTCTAAGCTTGAAAAGTCAGGTCTCGACAAACTGTTCAGCGTTTTCAAGAAGTCCTGATTTTTTTCGTTCAGCATCCCGGTGAACGGATTTCCGCCGGATGCCGGTTGAGAAACCTTTTTTTGACATTTCATAAGAACATCACAAAGGGCGGCTGGAACTGCATGTTCCTGCCGCCCTTTTTATTGCAACCGTGCAGCATCGGAGGACAGATCATTCGTGGTAGTCTCACCGCTCTCCTGGCAAACTACTATCCAGCGCAAACAGGAAAACTGGTGAATCAACTGATCTTCTCTGAACACATACGCCGTTTCACCGGGTAATTATTATTACCGCCCCGAACCACTCTCACGCGCCCACAAGCTTGAACGCTTAGCACGAATCTTTCCAAGGTCGAGCCGGAAACAGCGATTCAGGCTGTTTCGCGATATTAAAAAAATCTTTATCGCAGTTCTTTTATTTAAGCCTTCTTGTAATCAGCAATCAGACAAGATTACTGATTACAGATAGTAAAGAGCATCTGGTAGGCCATATTCCATTTGACATTTTAATGGTTATCAGATAGATTTTAAATGGTTAAATAAGACTCTTGCAAATACAATCCGTCTTTCAATCCGGCCAGTAATATTTGTTATTACAGAGGGGCATATGATGAAAGATCAGTCCAGGACAAATCAAGAACTCCCCGAAGAGAATGCCTTCTTAAAGCAAAAAATCCGGAAACCGGAATACTTTGAAGCAGACACAGCTTTTTTTATGAAGAGTTATTATGAAATTTTTCGTCATAGACGATAGCCCCTTCATCGTCACGGCCGTCACCCAGATACTCCGGGAAGCGGGGCACGAGGTGCAGTCCACCATATCCCCGCAGGACGCCGTAGACGCCGTACTCGCTTTTCATCCGGACGCAATCCTGCTGGACTTGATGATGCCGGCAATCGATGGTTATGAGCTATGCGTACGTTTTCGCAAGCTCAGAGAGCTTGACCAGACAAAAATTATCATCCTGACGGGAAAATCTTACGAATTCGACAAGCGACGGGCAAAGGGGGTTGGCGCTGACGCCTTTCTGGTCAAACAAGGGCTGATTTCCAATCAGGTAAAATTTTTGCAGGAAGTGATGTCTATCATGAGTAAAGAGATCACCCTGACTTACTGGGGTACGCGGGGAACGCTGCCAGTGCCTGGTGAAAATTCCCTCCGCTACGGCGGAAACACCCTGTGCACTTCTTTATCTGTGGACCATGAGCCATTACTCATTTTTGATGCGGGCACGGGTATTACTTGTTTGGCCGAGCACCTTTCCGCGCAAAAAGTGCCGAGAGTTACCACCAAACTGTTTATTTCCCATCCCCACTGGGATCACATCAACGCCATCCCTTTTTTCACCCCTTTATACGTACAGGGAAACGAGATAGAAATCATCGGCCCGGCGCATGGGCATATGAGTTTCCGCGAGATCGTTTCCGCACAAATGGACGACGTTTATTTTCCGGTAACCATTCGTGAATTTGCTGCCAGGGTATATTTTCGCGACATGCGTGAAGAAACCCTGAGATTTGGCAACTTTGAGATTCAAAGCATGCTGCTGAACCACCCGGGCACCTGCCTGGGTTATCGTATCACCCTTAATGGTCGGTCCGTTTGCTACGTAACCGATAACGAAAGTTGCCCCGCAGACTCTTCTTTCTTCAATCCTGAAT
>JAHJRK010000547.1 GCA_018830925.1 Pseudomonadota bacterium | reverse complement strand
GGCAACCGCAGAACTGGCTGCTATTTTTTCGTCAAAATTTGGCTGCGGAGAATGGGGACGGCTGGCGGGGTTATGGCATGATTTGGGGAAGTATTCGCAGGCGTTTCAGAATATGATCCTTGCCGCTACTGACGCGCATATTGAAACAAAGAAAGGGCGGGTTGATCATTCAACAGCAGGGGCAATTTACGCCTTTGAAAAATTCAAAATACCGGGTAAGATATCCAACCCGGGCAGAATATTCAGTTATCTTATCGCCGGACATCATGCGGGATTACCGGATTGGCCAGCTGATACTACTGGCAGAAAAAGCCTGGAACAGCGTTTGCAGAATATTGATCTTCTCAATAAGCTGCCCTTTTCAGCTATCCCTCATCTTATCACGGAACAATCTTTGCCCAGACAAAAATTCAGAACAAGCGATGGTCATGCCCTCTGGATCAGGATGCTCTATTCCTGCCTTGTTGACGCTGACTTTCTTGATACCGAAGAGTTTCTTGAGCCGGAAAAATCAAGGAAACGCAAGGGATACCCTTCACTGAATGAACTGCTGACACTGTTTGAGGAATACATGACAAAAAAGCAGTCTGAGGCTGACGATACCTTTGTGAACAAACAGCGGGCAGAGATATTGAGGCAATGTAAGAGCAAATCATCCAACAAACCTGCAATCTTTACGCTAACCGTTCCGACAGGTGGAGGCAAAACGCTTTCGTCAATGGCTTTCGCCTTGCATCATGCAATGAAACACGGCAAGAATCGCATTATTTATGTCATACCTTACACAAGTATTATTGAACAGACAGCCGACCAGTTCAGACAGATATTTAAGAACGCTGTGATTGAGCATCACAGCAATGTTGATATGTCGGATGAAGGACACGAGACAACAAGAAGCAGGCTCGCCTGCGAAAACTGGGACGCGCCTGTTATCGTAACGACATCTGTTCAATTCTTTGAATCTCTTTTTGCCAACCGCTCAAGCCGGTGTCGGAAGCTCCATAATATTGTAAATAACGTTGTGGTGCTGGATGAGGTGCAGATTTTGCCGCCTGAATATCTCAATCCTATTCTTCATACCATGAAAGAGCTGCACAAAAATTACGGCGCAACTTTTGTCCTGAGCACTGCTACGCAGCCTGCATTGGGCGAACATAAGGCATCTGATTTTCACTTTGAGGGATTGGGGGCAACGGTAGAGATTATGGATAATCCGAATGCCTTACATAAGGCATTTAAGAGGGTTAAAGTCCAGGTGCCGGACAATCTTCTGACTTCCTGCACATGGGAAGACCTGTCAGAGGAGCTCGCCCGACATTCCTCTGTCCTGTGTATCGTCAACAGGCGTGATGACTGCCGGCTGCTTTATGAATTGTCGCTCCCTGTGTGGGAGTGTGGATTGAAACAAACACCTCTCTGCTCTTATGTGTGGAGCGCATCGGTCAAAAGCTATTTCACAAATAAAACAACGGCTCAAGGATAAGCTGCCTACCTGTGTAATCAGCACACAGCTTGTGGAAGCAGGGGTTGACCTTGATTTCCCAATTGTGTATCGTGCCCTTGCCGGGCTTGATTCCATTGCCCAGGCTGCGGGCAGATGCAATAGGGAAGGACTTCTTGAGCAGGGCAGAGTTGTAGTCTTTGCTCCGCCGAGTAAAATTCCCGCAGGTTATCTCAGGCAGGCAGCAGAAATAGGCAGAAGGCTTGTTTCCAATAAAATGGATGGCTTGCTTACACAGGAAATGTTTGAGCAGTTTTTTAAGGAACTCTACTGGCTTCAAGGAAGCAATCTCGACAAACATGATATTTTAAAAGATCTTGCGTCTGATGGCGAACTGCGGTTCAGCTTTTATACTGCCGCTCAGAAGTTTAAGTTGATTAATGATAAACAGTATTCGCCGGTGATTGTTTGCTATGAGGAAGGGGAAAAATTGATAGAGCAGTTAAAGAAGCTCGGTCCCGAACGATGGCTGATGCGAAAACTGCAAAGATATATTGTGAATCTGCCGAAGCATGTTCACACGAAACTTTGTAACGAAGGGGCTATTATCGAAGCCTATCCGGGGATATTTGTGCAGGAATACGGCGCTATGTATCATCCTGACTTGGGCTTCTGCGCTCATAAATCTATGATCTACGAGCCGGATGATTTGATAATATAAGTCCTATAAGGCAATATAAGACTTATTCTTCTAATTCTAAAAAGGAGGTGTCAGAATGAGTAATTCATTTATCAAAAGCCCGCCATTCCGTCTGAAAGTTTGGGGTAGAAACGCCTGTTTTACCAGGCCGGAGATGAAGGTTGAACGCGTCTCTTACGATGTAATGACGCCGTCTGCGGCGCGCGGTGTCCTTGAGGCTATTCTTTGGAAGCCTGCTATCCGCTGGAAGGTTACGCAGATTGATGTCTTGAATCCAATCAAATGGGAATCGGTGCGGAGAAACGAGGTTGGCAGCGTTATGTCTCCGCGAACAAGCGGTCTGTTTATTGAGGAACAGAGACAACAAAGGGCGGGATTATTCTTGAGAGATGTAGCCTACACAATTCACGCTCATCTTGAGCTGACCGGCAAAGCCGCGCTGGAGGATACCATTGTTAAATTTCAGGGGATGTTTCTTCGCCGTGCGGAAAAAGGACAATGCTTCCATCGTCCGTATCTCGGCTGCCGTGAATTTGCGGCAGAATTTGAGGTGTTTGCAAACGGCAAACCGCTGCCGGAACCAATCTCCGTTAGTCAGGATTTGGGCTGGATGCTCTACGACATTTGCCATGACAACAGTAATGACAAAAATGGCGGCCATTTTTGTAGCGAAGGGTGCCGGCCTCATTTCTTCCGCGCATCATTAGAAAACGGGAAAATGCTGGTGCCCTCATTGAATGGTAAGGAGGTGCGGGCATGATTTTGCAGGCGTTAGCAAAGTATTATGAAAGGATACCTACAGCCGCAAAAGAAGGATTCCAGCAACAGGAAATCCCTTTTATTATTGTTCTGAACCAACAGGGGGATTTTATCGGTTTGTTGGATACCCGTGAAGGTGAAGGGAAAAATAAAAAAGCGCGCCCTTTTATTATTCCGAAGGCAGTGAAAAAGACAAGCGGCATTGCTGCTAATCTTCTATGGGACAATCCCGCGTATGTGCTGGGGCGACCTAAACCGGATAAGAAAAAGGATTTGAACAAACTTCTTGAAAGAGCAAAGGAACAGCAGGAAAGTTTTCTCAGCAAGATTACAGAAACATTCCCGGATAATTCGGCAGACGAAGGGATTAACGCTGTTGTGCGCTTTCTTGAAGCAAAAAATTATGCCGACATATTCAACCATCCATTATGGCAAGAAATAGAAGAAAGCGGAGCAAATATAACATTTAAGCTTGAGGGTGAGACGGAGCTGATTTGCCGGCGTGAAGTTGTCAAAAATGCGGTCATTTCAAATTTTCAAAATGATACATCCGGTACGCAAACATGCCTCATTACCGGTAATCCTGATACACTTGCCCGTCTTCATACTGCCATCAAGGGCGTGTGGGGAGCACAGTCGTCGGGTGCAAATATTGTTTCGTTTAATCTTGATGCCTTCAAATCGTTTAGCAAGGAACAGGGCAACAATGCGCCTGTCGGCAAGAAAGCCGAGTTTGCTTACACCACCGCATTAAACACCTTGCTTGCAAGAGGTTCACGGCAGCGTATGCAGGTTGGTGATGCAAGCACCGTCTTCTGGGCGGAGAAGAAGCATGAGATTGAGAACTGGTTTGTAGATATATTCGGAGAACCGGCAAAGGGAGAGTCAGATCAGGACAATGCCGCTATCAAGGCTTTGTTCAAAGCCCCTGAAACAGGAGCAAAGCCTGTGCTTGACGACAATACAAAATTTTATGTGCTTGGCTTGTCGCCAAATGCATCTCGTATCGCCATACGCTTTTGGTATTTCGGAACTGTCACAGAGGTCGAGCAAAACATCCGACAGCACTTTGAGGACATTTCCATTGATCACGCTCCACATCAACCCAAATATCTTTCTCTTTTTCGCCTGCTTGTCTCAACGGCATTGCAGGGCAAGTCAGATAATATTCAGCCCAATCTTGCCGGTGATTTCATGAGGGCGATACTTGCCGGCACGCCGTATCCGGCAACGCTTTTATCTTCAGTAATACGGAGGATAAGGGCTGAACGAGAAGTTACATATCCACGAGCGTCATTAATTAAGGCTGTACTTGTCAGAAAAGTACGCTATAAAAAAGAAAAGGAGGTGATAGATATGTCATTAGACATAAATAACGCCAATGCCGGTTACCGGCTGGGGCGGCTCTTTGCCGTCCTCGAAAAGATTCAGGAAGAGGCCAGTCCCGGGATTAATGCCACGATTAGAGACCGTTTTTATGGTTCGGCATCAAGCACTCCGGTTACAGTCTTTCCGCATCTGATGAAGTTGAAGAATCATCACATTGCCAAACTTGAAAACAGAGGGCGCGCTGTCAATCTTGAAAAAATCATCGGCGAGATAGTGGATGAGATACAGGACTTTCCCGGTCATCTAAGTTTGGACGATCAGGGAAGATTTGCAGTCGGCTATTATCATCAGCGACAGAATTTTTTCAAGAAGAAGGAAGTAGCAGAGTAGAAAATGAACTGTAAATTACAAAGCATCAGTCAGATATTAATCGTCATTCCGCACTTGATGCGGAATCCAGTTCATTCTCTCTGGATTCCTGCTTTCGCAGGAATGACAAAAAAATTAAAAGGAGGAACAAAAAATGAGTGACATTATTAAAAATCGCTGTGACTTTGTGCTATTCTTTGATGTAAAGGATGGCAATCCGAATGGAGACCCGGATGCAGGTAATCTGCCGCGTACTGACCCTGAAACAGGCAATGGGCTTGTTACGGATGTTTGTTTGAAAAGGAAGGTGAGGAACTATGTGCAGATGTCAAGTGGAAATAAAAATGGCTGCGACATCTTCATTAAAGAAAAAGCCGTTCTGAATACCCTGATTGATGCAGCTCATGAACAAGAAGATGTAAAGTCCAAAGAAAAAGGTGACAAAACTGAGGCTGCACGACAATTTATGTGCAAGACATATTATGATGTGCGTACTTTTGGAGCGGTTATGTCAACAGGGAAGAATGCTGGTCAGGTTCGTGGCCCTGTTCAGTTGACATTTGCCCGAAGCGTTGATCAGGTTGTTACGCTTGAGCATAGTATTACCCGTATGGCTGTTGCTACAGAGGCTGAGGCTGAAAAACAGCAGGGAGACAACCGGACAATGGGCAGGAAATTCACCATTTCTTACGGACTTTATCGCTGCCACGGGTTTATTTCTGTTCCCT
>JAHJRK010000546.1 GCA_018830925.1 Pseudomonadota bacterium | reverse complement strand
CGATTCTATAAGCCCCGAGGTTTTTCCGGAAGGAAGATCAATCTGGGTAATATCGCCTGTGATAACCGCTTTTGAGCTGAATCCTATACGGGTAAGAAACATTTTCATCTGCTCTGAAGTTGTATTCTGGGCTTCATCAAGAATGATAAACGAATCGTTCAAAGTCCTTCCGCGCATGAAGGCAAGCGGAGCAACCTCAATTACACCTTGCTGCATAAGATTTGAAACCTTTTCAAACCGCATCATATCGTGAAGGGCATCATAAAGCGGCCTTAAATACGGATCGACTTTTTCGGCAAGATCCCCCGGCAGAAAACCGAGCGCCTCTCCAGCTTCAACGGCAGGCCTTGTCAGTATAATCCTGTTTACAAGCCCTTTTGTGAGGGCGGAAATCCCCATAGCCATGGCAAGATAGGTTTTGCCTGTCCCTGCCGGCCCTATCCCGAAGACGATATCATAACCGCGCATGGCATCAATATATTCCTTCTGTGCCAGGCTCTTTGGAGTTATCGAATGTTTCTTTGTGGTTATGTATACCGTATCGAGGAAAATATCTTTCAGTTTAACATGATCGTGATTTGAAAGAAGCTTTACTGCATAATCGATATCATTCGGATAAACCGGATAATTCTCTTTAATCAGGCCATAGAGCTGCTTTAATACATTCTGGGCAAGGTTGGAGGCAACAATCTCACCTTCTATAAAAGCAGTGTTTCCACGCGCATGTATCTTAACACCAACTGCATCAGCTACTCTCTGAAGATTGCTGTTATGTTCTCCGAAAAGCTGTTTGGCCAGGTTTATATCTGAAAAAATCAGTTTTGTAAGATTATTGTCTATGTCAATTTCCATTGATTATATTTTGTTATTACCGCCTTTTTTAGTGGATCGTTATTCGTACATCGTACAACGATTTTCACCTTTCGATATTCGATTCCTGGCCCCTTGAATCCTTGACAGATTGAACCCTTCTGTTCACCATTCACTATTCAATTTTTGATGATATCATGATTATGAAATCCATTGCAAACAACAAATTGCAAAGGAGTGACAAACCGGAGAAATGCCTTGACGGGTTGAAAAACAATTTGTTATAATTCAATTTTCATGGTTTTGTAAAAGTTCGAGTTTGCTCTTTTCGTCATTCCCGCGATAGTCCGCTCCGGCGGAAATTGATTAACTGAGTAATAAAGGGGGATTATGAATCTGTTTGATATCTTGATAATTATAATTTTATTATATTGCCTGGTAAGGGGTATTTTCAGAGGACTGCTTAAGGAGATGTCGTCCCTGGCAGGAGTTCTTGGCGGTTTTTATGCTGCTTATACGTATTATCGCGAAGTTGGAAAACTCCTTAATAGATGGATAGCCGATCCCAATTATGTTAATATTTTAAGTTTTCTTTTGGTTTTTATTTGTGTTTTTCTTATAATCAGTATTCTTGGAATCATAATAAAGTATATTTTAAAGATAGTTTTTCTCGGCTTGGTTGATCGGGTTTTCGGTGCAGTTTTCGGGATATTAAAAGGAATATTAATAGCTTCAGTGCTTTTGATCGTATTTACGGCTTTTCTTCCAGATAGCTCAAATATAATTAAAACATCTAAAACCTCACATTATCTTGCCGGCATTTCCAACAAGATGATCAAGGTTACTCCAAAAGATTTGAAGCGCGAATACCAGAAAAAAATAAAGGATATCGAAAAAGTTTGGGAGAAGATAAATTAGGAATAAAAGAGCGGAATATAAAAGGATTAATAGAGCTTGTTGAAACTCTCAGAGGAGAAAACGGATGTCCGTGGGACAAAAAACAAAGTCCAAGAACAATGGCTATTTATCTTCTGGAGGAGGTTTATGAGCTTGTTGATGCAATCGAATCGGGAAATCCTGATGACATCTGTGAGGAATTGGGAGATGTCTTGTTCCATATCTTCTTTGTGGCAAAGCTTTTTGAAGAAATGGGGCATTTTGATGCGGGAGACGTTGCAGGCCTGATAACTGAAAAAATGATCCGCCGCCATCCCCATGTTTTCGGCTCCGAAAACGCAGAAAATGCCGGTGAGGTGAGAAAACGCTGGCACACCATAAAGATGAATGAAAAAAGCCACCTTAACAACGGATCTGTTCTCGATTCCATTCCCGGAGGACTCCCTGCCCTCATGCGCGCATACAGAATTTCGGAACGAGCGGCAAGAACAGGATTTGACTGGGATAACATCGAAGGTGTGCTTCATAAGGTTGAAGAGGAGTGGTCCGAATTTCAATGCGCCCTTAATGAAAAAAACAAGGCTGATATTTCCGTTGAATTCGGAGACATACTTTTTACCCTCGTCAATGTCGCGAGATTTGCCGCAATTCACCCTGAAACCGCATTGAAGGATTCAATAAAAAAATTCGAAACACGTTTCAGGCAGATGGAAAAGAATTTGGCGGAACGCGGACGTAATATTGACTCCGTATCCCGCAATGAACTTGACGCACTATGGGAGGAAGTGAAAAAAGCCTGAGCCGAACATAGAATATCGGACATCGAATATCAAAAAATAAATATCCGGCTCCGATGTACGAAGTTCGATATTCGACATTTGATATTCGAAATACGATGTACGAACCATTAACTATCCACTATTCACTGTTCACTATATTATGATTGCAATAATCGATTATAATGCCGGAAACCTTACAAGTGTTGCAAGAGCTGTAACTCACCTCGGATTCAGGTGCATTGTCACAAATAATAAAGAAGAGATAGACAGGGCCAAGCGTATCATCTTTCCGGGAGTCGGGGCAGCCGGTTCCGCCATGGAAAGCATAAAACGTATAGGTCTTGATGAATCCATAAAAGAGGCTTTTTCATCAGGAAAACCGGTTCTCGGTATATGCCTTGGAACACAAGTTATCATGGAATACAGCGAGGAAAACGACACAAAGTGCCTTGGAATCATAGGCGGAAAAGTCCTTT
>JAHJRK010000545.1 GCA_018830925.1 Pseudomonadota bacterium | reverse complement strand
TTTCCCTCGAAAATTATATTTTAATGACACATGCGTTTTCAGTTGCTCGCTATGCTGAAGATTATGCACCACCGCCCCTTATTACGCAGCTTTTTTTGATAGGCGTGTTCAGTAGTCCAATTTTGGGCGGTATAATTTTTGTGGAAGGATGTAGCGATTCTTAATTATTCCCCGGAACGTAGTTACTATATTGCGAGAAATGGTTTGCTCCTTGTCCGAGAATACTTCTGGAAAGAAACTGGATGGGCTTTACACAGGTTGTACTTCCTTATTAGGCGTTTGCTTTCAACTATTTTATTGGAAGATAACAAGGTGCCCAAGTTGAAACATATATGCCTTGGTATCTACCATGCGTTGATTTCTAAGGGTGGGAAATTAGATGAATAAATGTTCAATACTGACAATTTGCGTCAACTACAATAATGAGAAAGAAACACAACAATTTGTTTCCGAGTTAATTGCGCAGAACGGTGATTTTAGACAAAAAGTTATTATTGTAGACAATAGTGAATCACCTTCATTTGATAGCCCGTTATACAGTTTGTTTAAAAGTGATTCGCGTGTATTAATAATTAATTCAGGTAAAAACCTCGGGTATTTCGGTGGTGCTGCATTAGGATTCCGTGAATATAGCAAAGAATTTCCGTTGCCGGATTGGGTTATTGTATGCAATACGGATATTGATTTAATTCAACCTGATTTTCTGTTAAAACTGTGCAATTTCCATGCGGTTAACCCCCCCGCTGTTATTGCGCCATCAGTTTATTCTACCCTTTCGAAGGTGAATCAGAATCCCAACATGCAGCATCGTCCCACTGTTGCACGTATGCACTTTTATAAATGGATATCGCGCTATCATCCTACTTTTGTCGCCTATCAGACATTGGCTTTAGCGAAACAAAAGTTGCTCGCAGTTACTCATAGAAATCCGGTGGTTACAGATGGTGACGTGGTTGAAAATAGGAGGCAACCGGCGCCTAGGGCCATCTATGCTGCGTGCGGTTCTTTTATCGTGTTCCACCGCAGCTATTTCGAAGCAGGCGGCAACTTGGATCATGGCGCTTTTCTATTTGGTGAAGAGGTCTTTGTTGCCGAGACCATCCGGCGTTTGGGGCTTACTGCAATCTATGATCCCAGGCTTGTCGTTTTACACCGAGAACATGCGGCGACGGGTGTATTGAAAAACCGGAAAAGGTTTCTTTATGTGCGGGAGGCTAGCGCCTATTGCGCTGATAATTTTTTCCGTACGTTGTAGCATGATTACATGAAAATCAAATGCGATATCGCACCAATAGGGACGGCATAAGCTTGGATATTTCTCGTATTATGAGGTTGGGGGTAATAGTCCTTATTATGGCTATCAGCCTATCACCTCGAATCCCTTTAGGCATTGCAATTCCCGGAAGAAGTTTTGACTTAAGATTTGAGGATATGATCCTTGTCGCGCTTCTTCTGCTGTGGTTTTTTTTAAGGCCACGCATATATCTGACACCTTTATTCAAAGCTATTGGAATCTATTTTTCGGTAGTTATCATAACGTCCAGTATTGCTGTGATGACGCTTGACCTCGTCCCGATTAAAACCTTTTTTTATTCTTTAAAGGAACTAGAGTATTTTCTTATATTCTTTTTCGTTGCAAACTGGATTCGTACAGAAGCAGACTGCAGGTTGGCAAGTGGTTTTTTGCTGTTTGCGGGACTGCTTAATGCAATATGGGTTGGATTTCAACTGGCCACATTCCAAAGGAGTTCATTCTTCTTGGTAGAGAGGGAGTTGTCTGTTGATGTATATAGCGAACCTAGACTTTTGGAATCTTATGGACCTCACCTGATAGGAGAAGCGTCTCCGCTTTCAACGGGAGGTTTCTTCATGTTGGTTTTTATTTTAACCTTGAGTTTTTATTTGTTTTACAGGGCTGGCAACCGCAGGTGGTTATATGCTGTGTTGGGCATCATGTTTTCAACCAGTCTTGCGCTAAGTTTTTCAAGGGTAGCCATGGTTGGCGCAGTAATTGGTACAGTAATACTGTTAAGTCAAAATAAGCTAAAAATAATAATCAAAACCATACCAATATTAATCATAATACTGGCTGTGGGCGCATTAATGATGGATCAATTGGGTTATTTGGGCGATGATGGACGCCTTTCCTATGTGGAAATTAATAATTCCGTTGTTGTAAGATTGCAGGAAATCTGGCTGCCTTTATTGCATCAACAGAATGTTAGCAGTCTTTTTTTAGGATTCGGGAAAGGCGCTCTTGGCACGCTTAAAGGGTTAGAGGCTACTGAGGCGCATAATTATTATTTAAGAGTTTTTCTGGAATCAGGTTTGTTTGGACTGCTGGCTTTTGTGGGATTGCTTGGGAGCGTAATATTTTTATCTGCAAGAGTGTTCACAGGCGGCAAGCTTGCCATAAGTAAAGTTGTCGGCGGTGCAACATTGGCTGCCACGGTTGCGCTAAGTATTGCTGCACTATTCCAAGATGTCTTTACGCCAGTAGTACTCAACGAACTTTGGTGGATTCTCGTCGGGCTTACTGTAGCAGCGCACCGAATTGAGAGCACCTCTAAAAATTTACCTTCAAATGTTTCCTGAGTCAGTCTTGTTGTCCCAAACCTGGCCGACGAAGGGATTGAATCCGCTTGCATGCTTTGAACAAAATTTGAGGTTATTTTAGAGGTATCCATATGAACGTGTGGTTGTTGCAAACAGGGGAGCCATTGCATATTGATGCGGGTAACCCCAGGCCAATGAGGGCGATGAACCTTGCCAACGCTTTGGTTGAAGCGGGCCACAAAGTCGTGTTGTGGAGTTCCGCTTTTTATCATCAGGAAAAACGGCATCGGAGTCGCGATGCTCAACGAATTATTGTTTCGCCTCAGCTTGAGATTAGACTGATACCCAGCCCTGGGTATGTGCGCAATATTGGCCCCGGCCGGCTTTGGGATCATGCTGTTTTAGCCAGAAATCTCGGGAAACAACTTAAACAGGAAGCGCAACCGCCAGACGTAGCTTTTATTGGCTATCCACCTATTGAGGCGGCAGCAGTCATGACACGGTGGCTGTCAGTGCGGGGTGTACCTAGTATGCTGGACATTAAAGATCAGTGGCCGAATCTATTTGTAGATGGGTTACCAAAGTCTGTGCGACCTTTGGGTCGAATTGTTTTTGCACCCTATTTTCATTTGGCTAAACGCGCAATGCGTGATGCCACTGGGCTGTCCGCCATGGCCGAGGGGTTTTTGGCATGGGCTATTGATTTTTCCGGTCGGCAGCGTAACGACATGGATAGGGTGGTCCCATTAACCACGCCAATGGCCCAAGTTTCGGCTGTGGAGTTAGAAACCGCACGCCAGTGGTGGAACAACAAAGGCATCATAGCCAATGATAGGCCACGCGTATGTTTTGTGGGCAGCCATTCTCAGGCATTTGACATTGAGCCTATATACCAGGCAGCAAAGCATTTTTCGTCACATGGAAATCAGTGTGAATTTGTTATTTGTGGAGATGGGGAATGTTCGGCTGGTTGGAGTCGCCTGATGTCGGCTCTACCCAATGTTCACTTTCCCGGCTGGGTAGATCGGGCACAAATCGAAGCACTAGCGGAACGGTCGCATGCAGCCATGACACCTTACCGGAATATAGATAATTTCACCAAAAACCTCCCGAACAAGGTGATTGATGCGCTATCACTCGGTTTACCAATCCTTAGCCCTTTGCAAGGCGAAGTGGCTAACTTGATCTCTAAACATGGTGTCGGCCTGCGCTATGGCACGGATTCTGGAAAATCGCTTGTCCAATGTATTGAGATATTGATGGACCACCCTGCACTGCGTCAGCAGGTATCAATGAATGCACTTAATTTATACCAGGAAAAATTTTCTTTCGAGAGGGTGTACGGCGGACTGGTAAAACATCTTGAGGCACTTAGTTTGAAAAAGCGGCCGGCGTTTGATATAGATAAAGACAAGCTTGTAGAGTTGCATCGCTATGACGCACGCGCGCAGTCACAGTTATCCGCATCTGGACACGTGCCAACGGTTGAGTTTGGTTCTAGCACGATGCCTCACTATTTGCGCACGCCCTATATTTTTTACGAAAAATGCGTGAGCGAATTAATCGGTTCTCAAGATCAAGTGTTGGAGTTGGGGGCTGGTTCGGGTCTGCATACTTGGGCTTTAGTGCAAACAGGCGCGCGGGTTACTGCTACTGATATTTCACCCAACTCTCTGAAGCTGTTGGAGCAGCGTATTGTGAATGCGGGAGCGGGTGTGAGGACGCAAGTAGCAGATATTGAGTCACTACCGTTTGCTGATGATTCTTTCGACGTGGTGGCGTGCGCAGGCAGCCTGAGCTATGGGAAACCGGCGTTGGTCAACGCAGAAATCAAGCGCGTGTTGCGTCGCGGTGGCATGCTTATTTGCGTAGACTCACTCAATCACAATCCGATTTACCGCCTGAATCGTTGGCTGCATTACTTACGAGGCGAACGAACCAAGAGCACCTTGCAGCGCATGCCAAACCTTGCCCGCATTGACACTCTCAGCAACGCCTTTGCAACTGTAAACGTGCATTATTTTGGTGCCCTGAGTTTCGTTATGCCGTTTTTAGCGTGGCTATGCGGGCCGAAGCGGGCGCAAGCAGTTTCGGATTTTTTTGATCGGCTGATCGGCACTAATCGTTCAGCATTCAAGTTTGTAATGGTTGTAAAGGGTTTGACCAAGTAAGTATCTGATAATTTACGAAAGGAGTTGATATGGCATCGCTAATCGATATTGCACTTCTGCTTGAGCACATTAATACAATTGACAAAATATCCGACGAAGAGTGGAAATCTACCCTCAACGACAGAAAAGTAAAAGAACTGGAGTTTCATGATCGGGATCGGGATCAAAAAAGAGTTGAACAAACCCAATCGTCGGATACTTATGAGAAATTTTATGGAAATAAAAAGTATTACGCTGCAACGAAACGATCAAGTGAATTCGTCAAGGATTGGATAAAAAAAGAATCTGCGGGCAAGGTGTTTTTAGATTATGCATGTGGAAATGGTGTCCAAGCGATATACGCAGCAAGTTGCGGGGCGGCTATGAGCTTGGGTTTCGATATTTCGGGGGTTTCAGTTCAGAATGCTAGAAATGCGGCGGCTGAAGCGGGCGTGAGTGAGAATACGCGTTTTTTTCAGGCCGATGCTGAGAATACAAAACTTCCGGACAATTCAATCGATGCCATAATTTGCTCGGGCATGTTGCATCATCTTGATCTGTCGTTTGCTTTGCCAGAGCTTAGACGAATCCTCAAGCCAGGCGGGAAAATTCTAGCCGTTGAGGCGTTGGACTATAATCCGGCCATAAAGTTGTATCATATGTTGACACCGGCTATGAGAACCGATTGGGAAAAGGCGCACATTTTAAATCTTAATGATGTAAAATTTGCTACGCGCTTTCTGGAATTAATTGATATCAGGTATTGGCATGTACTTGGATATTTAGGTGGAAAATTTCCATACTTCCTTCCATTCTTCAACAATCTTGATAGAATTCTTGAAAAGGTTCCATTGATTCAGCGATTATCGTGGATGTTTACATTTGTTTTAAGGAAAAAATCCGAAGAATAATCTACGTGAAGAAAATCTTATTAAATAATACGCTGAAAAAGCTTGTCTATTTTTTTTTAACTGATTCAAAAACGAAACTAATTACTACTGAAAAAGGCGCGCTTATTCCGCCTATTGGAAGATTCCTTTCAAAATATATCCCAAGTATATACTTCTTGGTTTCTAGCTTATTTCCATTCCTTGTGGGTCAAGTTGCGTATTTGTTAAAAAAAGAAAAATAGATTATTGCTAAAACGAATATT
>JAHJRK010000544.1 GCA_018830925.1 Pseudomonadota bacterium | reverse complement strand
CGTTCTATCGCATAAAAATGCTTGCGCAACCCCCGCGCTTTTTTATACGAGAGGTCTTCCAGAGTCCTGTAAACTCTTTTGATCATCCAGTTGGGTGTCGAAGCCCCTGCGGTTATGCCGATGTTTTTTGATGAGGCAAGAGTATCGAGGTCTATCTCTGATTCCGTTTCAATATGGTAAGCAGGTATTCCAGCCTGCCTTGATGTCTCAACAAGCCTCTGCGTGTTGCCGCTGCTGTGCCCGCCCACAACTATTATTGCATCAACGTATCCTGCGAGTTCCTTTACCTCGGCCTGCCTTTTCGATGTCGAATTGCAGATGGTGTCATAGAGCTTGTAATGTGGAACTTTTACCTTAATCCATTCCTTCACTTTTTCATACAGAAAAATATTCTGGGTGGTCTGGGCGACAACTATCGCTTTTTCAAATCCGGGAACGGATTCAAGCTCCTCCATGTTTCCCGCGGCGTATCCTCTTTCTCCGGCATATCCAAGGAGAGCCATCACTTCGGGATGGTTTTTGTCTCCAATAATTATGGAAGCATAACCCTGCCTGGCATGTTTCTTGATGATGGCCTGAACTTTGACTACGCGTGGACATGTCGCATCAATTACCGTAAAGCCTGAATTTTTAAGATTTTTTTTTACTCCCGGAGGAACTCCGTGAGCTCTTATCAGCATAGTACCGGATCCATGCGCGGGTATTTCATCCACAATAGAAATTCCCTTTTCCTTCAGAAGGTCGAGTACCTGGGGATTATGGATAAGCGGGCCAAAAGTAAAAAAGGGTCCTTTATATCTGCGGGGCATGTCAAGAGCCATCTCGACGGCTCTGCGGACACCCATGCAAAAGCCTGCGGTTTTGGCTATAATTATTTTCATCTGGTTTTTGCTGTTACTTTAAAAATATTTTATGGTCTACAAGTGAAAGGGAGTGAACTCTGGCTTTTATATATTTTTGATCCCCGAATATGCTGACAAGCCTTACGCCATCGCCTTCAGGCTCAACCGTATCTACAGATTCCATTATGAGTTTATTGTCGTTCTCTTCAATTAGATAAGCATTCGCTTCACACATTTTTTTACCGTCCTTATTTTGTAAATTCTTTTAAATATCCTGTAACCATCTCTTCAATCAGATGAGGAAGCGGGGAAGATGAGACCCCGATTATTGCAACATTCTCCTGTGAAAGAGGAAGAAGAATTTTTTTCGCCGGGCTCTCTGAAACAGCTTCTGAAATACCAGGGGTCACTTCACCCATCATGGAATGTGCGAGTATTATTCCGAGAGGCCCGATGATGATATCAGCCTGCTTCACTGTTCGGATTATGGCGTTTTCACCGGATGCGCCCCGGTTTGCTCCGGATTTTAACATCTGTGCTGTTGCAATGGCATTTGTGCCTAGGGCAAGAATTTCAACCGAATCATCAACAACATCCCTCAATCTTTTTATGATAACGCTTCCTATTCCTCCGCCCTGTCCGTCTATCACGCAAATTCGTTTCATTTTTTCTTCCCGGACCATCTGCATTTAATAACCGCATCGTATATTTATTGTTGACGTTGACGGCTTTGTAAAAAGCCATTCTGCTGTGTAGCTCGTAAGAAAACTGGTTGTTATAAAACGGCATAAATTTAGCTTTTTACGAAACTGTCATTACTTGAAACCTACCAGATTATTATATTACCGTCAACGAAAAGAGGCTATAAGCAGTTTCAGTCGATAGAAAGAGACCGAAAACTCCCGGTAAGCGGTTATTGACTTGAATGTTTGCTTCTGGTATGGCTCCGCAAATAAAAACATCATTGACGGCTTCGTAAAAAAGTCATTCTGCTGTGTTGCACTTCATCTTTCGTTATTGCAGCGTACCAAAAGTACGCTTCATTCCTCAAGATTCGTGCGCCCTGCATAATGAGCTTTTTACTTTGCCGCCTGAACCGAAACAGCGAGCGCTAACCCGGCTGCTTGCAACGGGGTTAGCGAGCGAATTAGAAATAGACGCTATTCCCTACGGTCGAAGATTCCCCGTAGCTTGCTGCGGGGAGCTTCAATTTCGACTTTTTATGAGTTCATCATCTTTGAAAGGATTTTAAAAAAAATGGAAAGAACCTTGTCTATCATAAAACCGGATGGAGTATCACGCGGCCTTATCGGCGAAGTTATAAGGCGCTTTGAGAAAAACAATATTAAAATCGTCGCCATGAAGATGATTTATATGACCAAAACACAGGCTCAGGGTTTTTATGCCGTACATAAGGAGCGCCCTTTTTTCGGAAGCTTAACCGATTTCATGTCATCAGGCCCTGTAGTGGTCATG
>JAHJRK010000543.1 GCA_018830925.1 Pseudomonadota bacterium | reverse complement strand
GGTCGAGCCATATCGCGCGTCACCGACTACCGAATGACCGGACAGTTTCGCATGTCGCCGGATCTGATGCGTCCGGCCTGAGAGAAGCTCAATTTCCACCATCGTATAATGAGCACTATGGTCAAGAACCCGGTAACGGGTCTCGCTATGCTGCCGGCGCCCTGGGCCTTCAGGATTAATGCGTCCCCCGGCAGTATTAGCAAGAGGCCACCGCCATCTCTCCCACAAATCATTTCCTTCCGGGTTTTCGAGAAGGCCATGCAAAATAGCGACATACCGCTTTATTACCTGGCGGGATTGAAACTGGTTTGAAAAAAATCGAAACATCTCCCGGGAGGAGGCCAGAAAAATTACGCCGCTTGCCTCCTTGTCGAGACGGTGAACAGGATTGACGCCAAAATCCGGGTCAATAGCTATCTTCCCCTTTGCATCCGTATCATTTTGAAGATAGGTTAATGCAAAGGAGCAAAGATCAAGCCCGGGCTGGTTGTGAACAGTCATGCCGGCAGGCTTATCCGCAACCAGCCAGCCCTTTCCGGCGGCAAGTACCGGTACCTGTATCGATCCACAGTTAATCGGTTTCAACTGATCTCATCATTTGATCTCATTATTTTATTTCGTCATTTTATTTCGTCATTTTATCTCGTCAACGGTTAGGGGAAAAACCGAGAGCGGTTCGCACCGGTCCGGGTGTATTACGACAGGATTTTCGTAACGGAACCCGATTCCTTCTTCAGGACAGGCATACTGCATGGCACAGATCAGAAGTTCTCCGGCCTTGTAAACATGTTCCGGGTTGGTCCAGTATGGAAACGGCCCGTCGTTTAATCCGATGCGCCATTCGTCCCCCATCATACCAATGCCGTGCTCAAACCCGGGCACCATGTAGTCTGAAAAACCCCGTCCATCGGCAAAGCCCATCATCTTTTCGGCCAGATCCGATGGAGTAATTCCGGCTCTGTAAGTCTTGAGTGTGAGCTTGACAATGTCCAGGAAATTGTTGGCGTGCCACCACTGCCGGTCCGTAACCGGGGCGATCAGATAGTTGTGCGAGTGGTCGCCGAGCCCTAATTTGAACATGGCATGGATGTCGACCATCAACGGTTCGCCTGCCCGGATTTCTCTTCTGGAGGCAGGCGTGCATGCTCCTCCGGTCAGACCCGTGCGGTAACCGCTGGCAATTTCATTACCGCCGGTAAAGGACCACTCCCATTCGCTTCCCGCCCTGCGCATGGCACAGGCAGCAAGGCCGGCGATCCCGGTTTCGGTCATCCCCCGGTATCCACCGTCTTTCAGGGCATCGAAAACCGCCTGGTGTCCTATATCAACGATGCGGGAGGCTTCCCGAAACCGGTTGATGGTCCCGGCGTCCTTGATAATGGACAGCTTGTCAATGATAGTGTGCGCGTTGACCAGTTCGCAGCCCGGCAGGGCGGCAGAAAACCGTTCGAACTCGTAGTGGGTGAGGTTTCCTTCGGGCAGATAATTGGACATGCCGCTTTCGATACCGACCCGGCCACGTCCGCCCGGCAGCAGGTCCTTTATGAAATCTGAAATCAGTTCGATCTGATCCTGTCCGCCCATGGGTGCAAAACCGAATACGTGCGCTTCGTCCAGCCAGCTGTCGTCGGCTACCCGTGCTGCATCGATGACGAAGGTAAAGGCCGTGGGAAGGCCTCCAGCCGGTATTACTACAAAGCTGCGCCAGGGGCAGAAGGCGTCCAAAGTCCAGGAGAGTGTGCGCAGACGGGAGCCGAGATAAACATCTATGTTCTCTTCAGCCATTTCAGACTGGATCATGCTGATACGCCCGGGAAAATCGATAAAATAGGGATCGTTTTGAATTGCCATACATCTCCTCCTGTTCAGCCGGCTCCCCCTGTACCAAATTCATGCAAAGGGGCCGGTATTTTTTATTCCTTCAAAGGCTTTGTTATCAATAGATCGCCGGGATTGTAGAAAGAACCTTATTGAGCCTGTCGGCAATGGATGCCAGTTTCAGAGCTTTCATCATGTTGCCCTTGAGCTTGAGTTTCCCTGTCATAAGGGCTTTTTGGGAACCGAGTTCCGCCCGTGAAATTCTGGCGAAGGTTTCGTATTTCCCTGTTATCCGGAATTCGGCATCGGGCGGTTCCCCATCGCCGAGAAGAAGATCTGCGAACAGTCCTTTTTCGAACCGGAAAAAGAGATACTTGTCCTTTCCGTCCGGACAGTCGAGGTAGATATTGGACATGGACGACGTGATAAAATTCATTCGCTCCGGGCTGAGTTCAGATTTGAGCCGCTTTTCCGCTTCGTCACGCCAGCCGGGAGTCAGATACCGGATCTGTTCTGTCATGGAAACCTCCGAGTTATAGTTAAAAGTAATGTTTAAGGGATCGGATGTCCCCCATATCTTTCACCGTTATTTTTTCACCACGCTTGACCGGCTGACTTACGCCTGCGAGGGTTATTTCCAGCTTTAGAGCGCATCCAATATCCCCGGATCAGAATGATCAGAATCGGAATACTCAGGAAAACAGCATCATCCATCTTTCCCGGTGATAAATCCGGCATGAAATAATACATGATACCTCCCGTGAGCAGGCTGGTCCGCAGCGCCCTGCCATATCCCATGAACGTGAATACCCTTAAAAAAGTCATCCACAGGAATGTCCAGAAGAAAAACTGCACCAAATCAAGAAGCAGTCGGTACCGGAAGGGAATCAAATCCGCAATGGCCTGGAAAGCGGGTCTGAGAAGAGAAGTTTCCTGCTGAAAGCGAATGGTAATGACATCCTGAATGGTCATGTTACTGTTGATGTAGGTGCCGGCCGGGATGAGCCTGTCGAGTGTAAAAGCGGACCCTTTTTTGTGAAGATTGTCATTAGTTGGGCCGAACGGGAGTTGAAGCACGTGTCGCACAAGTACAACAGCCATGACACAGAAAGCAAGTAGCAGAAGTAATAGAATGATCTGAGCAACGGTTTTTTTCATGGTGTTATTATCCTTTCCGCCTCTGTGGTTCGGGAGGAAAATATTGCTTGCAGAGAAACCGAAGTCGAACTTCAGCAGGCAGTAAAATATGAGAAGCACCCTTTATATCTAAAGTTTTTATATACCAACCAGGCAAAAGCCTCCGTCATACGGTGTTGTGCTTATACCGGCAGACCCAAATCTGCTCCGGAAAATCATTGCGATTTCTCCAGATCTTTTCCAAGTCTTCGATGAACATCAATCTCTTAAGCCATACTGAAATATTTCATAGGTTGTTTTGCCACCCAGCAGGGCATCTATTTTCCCCTGAATCGCCTGTCTCTCTTTACTCAGCATCCATTTTTCCCAATCATCCGCAGACTCCCATGTGCTAATTACCAGATATTCATCAGGTTTTTCAATGCTTTTCATGGTTTCGCCGGAGATATATCCGGGCTGGGCTGTTGCGAGAGTCCGCATCTCCATGAACAGGTGCAGCATATTCCTGGCTTTGTCCTGAGGAACTGTCCGTTTGATCAAGGCCTTGATACTCATGACGTCCTCCTTCTCTGTTTAAGTTCTTTATGGCAAGAAATATTTCTCTGACAGTCATAAGGGGCATCATCAAATATTTTATATACCAACCAGGCAAAAGCCTCCGTCATACGGTGTTGTCCCTTTCCTGGCATGTCATCCTGATATAATTGAACATTAGGATTGTAAACTATATATGTAAAGGAGGTACCCTATATCAACCTTCACCCAATATTGTAAAAAGGATTGACATGATCATGCTGTTCTGTTGATGCATTGAAGATCACTTCTACAACATCTTCAATTTGCATTGCGATTGATTTAAACTGATCTTTGTCCTTGCTTTCTGCATCGTAATCTATGTTGCTGATATAAATCTTGCCGGCATCGGCTGCAACTTGTATTTTTGGTGCAATTTTAACAAAAGCTGCTTTAACCCTTGCTGATAGCGCAAGGTCCTCAACCAGTTTCTTGGATTCAGTTGTTGTTTTGAAATTTGGTTTTTGGACCGTATCAAAAAGGATATCCACCGCATCGTCAACAGTCAATCTGCCGATATGCAAGACAATATCGTAAAGTCTGCTATCCCATGTATCCGTACCGTATACCTGTAACGCCCATTTGCGGCGTTCTTCATCATCTTTATGTAAAACAAAAAGCGCTTCATCGGCTGAGATATTTTCGCGCCTCATTTCTTCATTTACCCGATCTCGCATATCTGCGATTACCCTGACTTTCAAAACGTGCGGAATATCGCGAAGAAAATACTGACCAGCCAGACCGTGATATACTATATTGTCTTTGCGAACATGCTGGAGAAGTGCGGTATAAAGATAGTTAATGTATTTTTCTTTGCCGTGTGAAAAACGATTAAGAACCGATGCCGGGTCATGAAGGGCCCTTATGAGTTTTATTTCTGGAATATTGAATTCATCGGAAGCTTCAATCAGAATATCTCGCGAAATGCATTCATATCCCAATTTCAGGGCCAGCTTTTCAGCCACCTGTTTGCCTCGACTGTAAGAACCTCTGCTAATGGTAATTATTGACATCGGTAGACTCCATTTTTGTTGTTTATAATATATAGATCCACGCCATTTTGCGAATTTGCTTAGAGCGTGTCTGAAAAATATTTTTTGGGGGTATATGGGAGACACCCTATTGTCCCCCATATCTATACATTATTGCGATGATGAAAATACAAAAGAGGTTAAATCATTTGACGCCATCCACCTTCTTGTCGTGCATGTGGAGTATCACCTGCTGTTTTATCTCGCGCAGCTTGGCTTTGATTATTGCTTCGTTCTTGCTGCCCATCCGCATGAGGATTTTCTGCCCGGCTGAGCGCGCTTCCAGATCGGGATCGGCATACACATAGAAAACACTGGGCTGAACGAGCTTGACGGGCTCCTTGAGGTCGGGCGCAGCAAGCAGATGGTTGAGCACCATCAGAAGCCGGTCGTTAAAATATTTATTCGGATAGCCTAGTTCTTCGTATGCCTGCTGGAACAACGGATAGAGGCGAACGTAAACCTCCACCAGTTTCCGCGCATTGACCAACTCGGCGATTTTCACATAAGCCAAATAGCGCGCAGTATTTCTCGGGCTGATGGTTTTGTCGTTTTCAGGGCCTTCAGTAATGAACAGCCCATGCACTTGCTTGACCGGCATCACGCTGATTGGCACGCTCCTGCGCGGCAGGTTGTCGATGGTGGCAACGATGTTGTGGATGATCTGCTCGGTATTGAACAGTCTCATCAACGAGTTATTGCCCACCAGGCCAGTTATATTGCCCAGCATGAACTTGTCGCTCTCGGATAGC
>JAHJRK010000089.1 GCA_018830925.1 Pseudomonadota bacterium | reverse complement strand
TTGAAGATATGATGAATGTTGCAGTAATTGTTGAACCGAAACAGCTAGCAATTCCATTCTGATAGCGGCAGGAGTTTTCAATCTTTCAGATATTTTACATCATACAAAAAGACAAGTCAATAAACAACCGATGTTACAGGGATATTACAATGTATCTTCTGGATACATATATTCACATATCCCTCCCCCGGCCGCGCACAGGGTAACCAACCTGTTTACTTGCCCTTATCGGCGTGTATAAGTTCGATTACTGTTACTTCAGGCGGAGCCAGAAAGCGGATCGGCGGCCCCCAGGTGCCGGTCCCTCTGCTCACGTAGAGTGCAGAGTTCAGGGGATACAGTGCAAAACCTGTCCTTACGGGATAAAACAGATGTGTCAGCAGATTGAAGGGGAATATCTGTCCTTTATGAACATGCCCTGAAAGTTGCAGGTCGAAGAGGCCCAGACTCTTCAGATCCACAGACGGGCGGTGCTTGAGAAGCAGGGTAAATCTGTCTGGGGGAACTTTCAACAAAAGAGTCTTTTCCGGGACCGGCGAGGAATAGGTGACTCTCTCGATCGCCGGATCATCAACCCCCACGACATTTATCAGTCCGCCTGCCGTTATCCCTTCATTGCGAAGCACTCTGAAACCCGCCCGTTCAGTAAAACCGATGGCCTGACCCAGTCCCGCATACATCTCGTGATTTCCGGTCACGGCAAACTTGCCGAATCCTGGCCGTATATCCTGAAAGAGTTCAGCCAGTCCTGTCATCCGGTCGATCTGCCCATCCACCAGGTCCCCGGTGGAAATAAGAAGATCGGGCGAGGCTCCATTGATCAAGGCAATAATTCTCTTGAGACGCTCCTCCCTGATGATCAGCCCCAGATGCACGTCTGAAATCTGGACGATGGTGAGCTTTCCGACTGCAAGCGGAATTTTCGGTGTGTTTATGACAACCCGTTCGATCCTTATGTCACGGGCTTCGAAATAACCATATAGCGCTGTTGCCATTCCCCATGCAATAGACAGGAATAAAGCGGTGCGTTTCGCCAGGATGAATGCTGAATAATTCCGTTGAAAGAAGAATCCGGCACCATGAAGAAGCCCATGGCAAATATCTATAGCCAGTGAAGCGGAAAAAAAGAGGAAGATGAAGCCCATCCAGAGATAGCCGGTATAGGCTGCAAAGCGCGCGAATGATTCCAATCCCTGATTTTCCAGTACCCTGACCAGCACCGGCATAATAACCATTAAGAGCAGAAAGAGCGCCAGAAAGAGAGAAGAGAGAATTCCCGGAGAAAGCGCCGCTTTCACTTTGCTGAAAAGATAGAGATGGGTACCGCCATATATAAGGAAAAAGGCCAGAAAAAACAGGCTCATCATCACTCCGATATATGTTTTTGCCGATTTCATATCATATGGCCATCAGCGGGAGCGGCGATCTGCAAAGCCGCTTGCGATAATCGCCTTTTTTTGCGTACTTATTTGAAGCTCCCCGCTGCAAGCAGCGAGGATTGCGCTCGTTGCTTCGGTTCAAGCACGCTCCACCGTGATTCTCTGTTTCCCGATCCGGTAAACCCCTGTTTTGGCCAGCACCTGTATCATAAACTGCTCCGGCACATCAACAAAAGTCTTTTTTTCCTGCACGAGTATCCTGCCTAAGGACTTGCCGGGAATATCTGCAAAGTGAGCTATCGTTCCAACAATATGGTTTACGCTTGCGCCCCCTCTTTTGCCCGTATTAAAGATAAGCTTCACCATTCCCCTTTCATGAGAACCTTCGGACCGGTCGCGCCTGCCATTTTTCTTTTCCCTTTTACCTGACTCTGCTGTTTTTTCAGGGCTCACACCCTGCGCCTCTCCGACCGGTTCAACAGGGCGCTGCTTCTCCTCGGCGCGGGCAAGCTTCAAGGCTACCGCGGCTATCTCCCCCAATTCGTGCCCTCCTTCCAGCAATTTTTTCACGAGTTCCTGCTCACGCCTGCAACGGCCGCGCTTCAGCCAAACATTCATCTGCTCCATCAACTGCGTATCCCGGTACAGATGAATATCCTCCGCTGTCGGCAAAGCAGATCTTGTAATTTTTTGATTTGTATATGCCTCAATCATGCTCAGACGCCGACGATCCTTCGACGCAAGCAGTGAAACCGCGATTCCTGTTTTACCGGCCCGCCCGGTCCGCCCGATCCGGTGCACATACATCTCCGGATCCCGGGGAATATCATAGTTAATTACATGCGAAATGTCGTCAATATCGAGACCACGGGCAGCCACATCTGTTGCCACAAGCACCCTGATCCGATTCTTCCGGAAGAGGTTAAGCACACGCTCACGGGCATCCTGGCTCATATCCCCATTTAAGGCTTCAGCCGAAAAACCCCGTAAAGAAAGTTCATTCGCCAGACTACCGGTCTCAAGCCGGGTACGGGCAAATATCAGCGCGCTTGTAATCTGCCCAACCTCGAACAGACGGGTTAATGCCGCAAGTTTGTCGGCTTCATTGACCGGATAATAACGCTGTTCAATTGCAGCGAGGGTGATCTGTTTGTGCCCGATGATAAAAGACCTGGGCTCGCGCATATATCGTCCGGCCATACGCTTAATCCTCTGCGGCATGGTTGCCGAAAAGAGGGCGGTCTGATGGTGAGCCGGAGTTTCCTTGAGAATCGATTCGATCTCTTCGATAAAGCCCATGCTGAGCATTTCGTCCGCTTCATCCAGTACAACGGAAGAGACCCGGCCAAGATCCAGCGCTTTCTGCCGAACCAGGTCGAGCAGGCGCCCCGGTGTTCCCACAACAATATCAACCCCTTTTTTCAGGCAGTTTATCTGACGGCTGTAAGGCTGACCACCATAAACAGCCAGCACACGCACATTAAGATTGGATCCATATTTATAGATGGCATCCGCCACCTGCAGGGCCAGCTCCCGGGTGGGGGTAACTACAAGACTTTGAACATGATTCTGTCCTTTTGCAAGGTTATGCAAAATCGGCAATGAAAAAGCTGCTGTTTTGCCTGTTCCTGTCTGGGCCTGGCCTATCACATCACAACCGGTCAGCATAGCCGGAATAACTGCTGACTGGATCGGGGTCGGGTTTAAGTAGCCGAGGTCGGCCACTCTCTGCACCAGCTGCGGGTGCAGTTTCAAGTTTATAAATTCATTTATTATCATGCTTCTCCAGTCTATTATTTAAATGCTTATGCTATATAACCATAACAGGCCATTGTCCCTGTTGTCAGCCGGAAGGCCTGTACCGCAAAAAACAAAAATGCCGGGGCGCTGCAAAGCTGTGCCGTAATCATCCTGCTTTTAACCGGTCTTTTTTTTCTTTGCTGTGTGATGAAAACTCTGACAGCTGCCAAAGATGCTGTACACCGAAACCTTTGCATAACACCTTTTTTTGCCCGATTACTATAAAGATTCGGTTTCCGGTCTCTGGTTTGTTGTTTCTGGTTTTTCTCTTTTAACCAGGAACCAGTAACTATGAACCAAAAACCTAAGTCTTTATTATCGCCTTCCTTGTACCTGGCCAAAATTGGATTTTCTTCAAAGGTCTCACATCAACGGCAGCCCGGTTGACGGGGTGAGAAAGTTGCGTCCATTGGTCTTAAACAAATACAGGTATTTACCACTTTTTTAAAAAAATAACCTTCCAGAATCAAAAGGTTATTATGATTCGGCGGATCAACTAACAGAAGATAACAGTTTTGTCAAGGCTGCATGCGAACGTTAATTTTGACCACATAATGTGGGGTGCGGTATCGGTGATAATAAAAGGTGTGTATCGGGTTGGCCGATCTTGAGTTGAGTAATCCTCAATCCGGACAACTACCCGCCAATGAAACTGTTGTAGGTGCAACATAAGGGTTGCCCGGACTATCGTTTACCGGTGACACCCCTTCCAGGATGCTCATTCAGCCATTTCCTTGCAAAACCGCTATTCAGTTCGGCCGCCTTTTCGATATCTCTCCGGCCATATCCGAAGTTTCCTGATCTCATGTAGGCCAGACCTCTGTGAAACAGAGCACCCCGCATGTTCGGCTGAACTTTAAGGACTTCAGTAAGATCCGCTATGGAGGCATCATAATTGCCGGCCTCCAGGAATGCCACTCCGCGCTCGAGATATGCCAGATGTGTCGAGTTGTTCCGGATCACGGTATTTAATGCTTCGATGGCCTCTTTGATTTTACCGCTCTGGCGTAATTCAACGGCTTTTTCGTACAGGCCCCAGGCATTCCGTATGCCTTCATTGGCGTTCGCATCCTGGTTGAGTTTGATAAGATCCGACTGGAGCTGCTGCATCCGGGACTGCATTTCCCGGATCTGTTCAAGGGACTCATCGTTGATTGTCTTGAGTTTCTTGATGTTCTCCATTTTATCCTGATTATTTCGCAGGTTATTAATGGCTTTGGTGATCTCCTCCGGATCGGCCTCAACCTTTGCCGTTAAAGAATATTTTTCACCGTCCCACTTTTCATCCAGAATTTCCAGTTTAACGATACCGGCTGTGAGGGCGACAATCTCATCTTTATTCGATCCGAAAATTCTTTATTTCAATCCGGGTCTCCAGATAGGTTCCAATTTTTTCCAGGAGCAGCCGCTTGATCTCAATCAGCGAAACCATCCGGCAAGTCAGCTTGCTGTCGGATTCCCCTGCGCCGTAGGTATAGTTTTCAATAAATTCCCTTGAGGTTGCCATGCTCGTAAAAGGGAGGCTCAGTATCATTAGAACCATAATAATCACGCGGTATGTAAACATGTCGACACATCCAACACCATTCATCCGGTTATTATCATATAGCCGCATCCATCTTCAATATTCCCGCAGCTCCTTTAACCCCGCATATTGTCGAAT
>JAHJRK010000542.1 GCA_018830925.1 Pseudomonadota bacterium | reverse complement strand
TTTGCCGGTTCCTATCGCCCAGACCGGCTCATATGCCAGAATTAAAGGTTGCAGGTCATCCGGAGAGAAGCCTTCTAACCCCATTTTGATCTGTTTGTCAAGAATATTAAATGTATCAGTAGCATCCCGCTCTTTTTCCGTTTCACCTATGCAAAAAACCGGATCAAGGCTGTTGTTTATTGCGGCTCTTATCTTTTTGTTAACAGACCGGTCTGTTTCGCCGAAATATTGTCTCCGTTCCGAATGTCCGATGATAACATATCTGCATCCTGCCGAAGCAACCATTGTTGGTGAAATTTCTCCGGTATACGCGCCTTCCTTTTCCCAGAAAATATTCTGTGCGCCCAGCATAACAGAACTCTTTTTTATCGCTTCATGTACCGATGCGAGGGCAGTGAAGGGCGGGGCGATCATAACATCGACATCGGTTACACCTGATACAAGGCCGGCCAGTTTTTGTGCGGTTTCAACAGCCTCGGCGCAGGTTTTGTACATTTTCCAGTTGCCCGCAATAAATGGTCTGCGAACATTCATAATCATCTCCTTATTATAAGCCCTGCTATCGGCCATAACCGTTAGATTAAGGCACAAAGGCACAGAGTTCCTAAGGCACAAAGCATAACAAATACAACACTAATATCCGGCGTTAAGGTAAAGAGGTTAAAATAGCATTCCGAATCGGATGATTTTTTGCGGTTTCGCCGAATATTCCGTTCGCCTTTGTGCCTATGTGCCTTTGGCACTTTGCCCCTGAGTAGTTAAATGCTATGTCAATTTTTTCATGAGGACAACTGCGTCCTCTCCAGTTTCCGAGTAGTAAGCGGTTCTTTTTCCGATGGGAATGAAGCCCAGTTTACCGTAGAGAGCGATGGCAGCTCTGTTGGAATCTCTTACTTCCAGCAAAACCGATGTTACGCCTTTTTCCCGTGTCATTTTAAAACACTTGTCAAGAAGCCACGATGCGATCCCGAGATTCCGCCATTCCGGGGAGACCGCAATCCTTAAAATACTCATTTCACAGCCGATGATACGGGAACATATATATGCTATTACAGGTTCATGCTTTTCGCTGCCGGTTAATTTTACGACATAATCAGAAGCGTCTTTGCATACCAGTTCTTCAAGAAACAAGGTGCGTGACCAGGGCGCCTTGAAGGATACCTCTTCAATTGCAAGAACCTGTTCTATATCACACAGGAAAAGGCCTGAAAGGTTCCAATGCAATAATCTAACTCCGTTTGTTTCCTTTCAAAATGCCGCTTGCAAGCGAGATGCTTTTCTTTCCATAGGTCTCAATACATTGGGCAAGCATGCTTATTTCCATATCTTTTCGCGCATTAACCGCCTTTATAAGTATGGGAAGGTTTACTCCCGATAAGACCTCGGTGCGTCCTTCTTCAAGAAATGAGTAACTTAGATTTGAGGGGGTTCCCCCGAACATGTCAGTAAGAATAAGCACCCCTTCCTTCATGTTGACATTTTTTATGCCTTCGGATATTTTATCCCTCAGCTTATCGGCATTTTCATTTATATTTATGGAAACGGATACCACTCCGTCGGGACGGGCACCCAGAATAAATTCGGCCGCATCGATCAATGCTTCTCCAAGCTGTTTGTGAGTTACAATAACTATACCTATCATAAAGTTCCTTTTTTCTTTGTATTAAATCAGACCGCAACTTTTCGCCGATATCCGAAGATAGATAGCTGTAAGCTATTCCAAAAAACAGTATGGCGGACAGCCTAACCCCGATAAACGGGATTTTTTTCAATACCCCCTTGAGGGGTGCTTTTTTCAGTACCCCCTTGAAGGGTGCAAGTAAGTTTACAAGATTATTTCCTGCCGGAAAAACGCAGGAAATAATCTCTTACTTACTAACAGTTTTCAGTCTAAACTTCTGGGTCTATCTGTCTCCACAAGGGAATTCCTATACTATTCAAGTAACCGTTGATCCGGTCATGGCATTTACCGGCCTATATCACGGTGTGATATGCCAGTTTGTATCCCGGATTTGTTAAAATATTCAAAGATTGTCCGGGCTATGGGAACAGAACGATGCCTGCCGCCTGTACATCCGACAGCAATGGTTAAATATGCCTTTCCTTCCTTTTCGTATAAAGGGATTAGATAGTCAAGCAAATCAATATATTTTTTTAAAAAAGTCTTTGTTTTCGTGTTTTTTAATACAAAGTTTCTAACTTTTTCGCTTTCTCCGTCCAGATCTCTTAACTCTGGTTTAAAGTAAGGATTTGCAAGAAAACGGACATCTATAATAAGATCAGCGTCAATGGGTATTCCAAACTTATACCCGAACGAGAGCACATGCATTCTCATTGGTGAAATACTTTTACTTTTAAGTGCTATATCTGAAATTATGGATTTAAGTTCGTGGACATTATATCTGGATGTATTTATTATCCTGTCTGCGCATGTTTTCAAATCCTTGAGATGTTCTTTCTCAATTCTGATGTTTTCAATAAGGGAAATGCCGTGCGAGAGGGGATGATGCCTTCTCGTCTGGCTGAAGCGCTGCAATAAAATCTCTTCATCGGCCTCAAGAAACAGAATTTCAAAATAACAGCCGGTTTGACGTATCGAATCGAAGACGGACTTGCATTTTGATAAGAATCCTTTTTCCCGAAGATCCATTACAAAGGCAAGTCCTGCGATTTCATCCGAGCTTTTGATCGGAAGTCTCAGAAATTTGGGAAGGAGGGCAACAGGCATGTTGTCTACGCAGTAGAACCCTGCGTCTTCAAATGCCGCAATTGCCGTACTTTTGCCGGATCCGGAGAGACCGGTAATAATAAATATTTTTAAATCTTTCACGTCAAAAAGGGCTTCTTTTAAAAATCTTCATCAACTTCCCCGATAATAGAGTAAACTTCATCACTGCTGGCGGCTTTCATGAGCTTCTTTTTGAAGGAATCATTTTTCAGAATCCTTGAAATCCGTGCGAGAAACTTCAAATGCAGACCAGTTGAATTTTCGGGTGTGATAAGAAGGAAAAAAAGATGAGTTGGCCGCCCATCCATCGACTCAAAATCCACGCCTATACGACTTAAACCGAAACCCATGATAAGGGATTCGAGATTTGCAAGTTTTCCGTGGGGAATTCCTATTCCCCCGCCTATCCCGGTGCTTCCAAGACGTTCCCTCTCAAGAAGAACCTGAACAAGCTCCCTGCTGCTTGTTCCTGTTATTTGTGAAACAGAAGCAGCAAGCTCCTCAATAACCCCTTTTTTATTTTGCGATTTCAGGTCGGTAATAATCGTTTCTTTTCGTAATACGTCGAGAATTTTCATTTTATACCATTATATCCAATAGTTTATATTAGGGCGCAGATTCTCGCCGATATCCGCAGATAGATAGGCTGTTAGCTAATCCGCCAAACAGTATGGTGGACAGCCTAACCCAGATAAACGGGACTCTTTTCAGTACCCCCTTGAGGGGTGTAAGTAAGTTTACAAGATTATTTCCTGCCGGAAAAACGCAGGAAATAATCTCTTACTTACTAACAGTTTTCAGTCTAAACTTCTGCGTTTATCCGCGTCCAAAAAGGAAATACCTATACTATAAATATATATTTGGTTCTTCCGGAACATTTTTTCAGGTTGTGGGCTGAATCAAGCCGTAATCACCGTCTTTTCTCCGGTAAAGCACATTGATTTTATCTGTCCGCGAATTTGTGAAAACAAGGAAATTATCATTTACAAGGTCCATCTGCATCACAGCTTCCTCAATATCCATCGGTTTGTATTCTATATTCCGGACTTTTATCTCTCCTGTATTCGATTCTTCCGGATAGCTGTTCTCCCTGCTTGCTGTTATCAATTTGTCTTTAGGAGCAATCCTCCGTTTGCGTGTTTTCTGCTTGTTTTTCTTTATCTGCTTCTCAAGCTTATCGAGCACCATATCGATAGCTGCGTACATATCGCTTGTTTCTTCCTTTCCAAATATGTTTAACCTGTCTCCCGTAATATTTACTTCGGCAATATGACGGAATTTTTCAATCGAAAGAACCACGGTAGCCTCTGCCGGGTTGTCAAGGAATTTATCAAGTTTGTCCAGTTTTTCGCCAATATACGATTTGAGATTGTCAGAAGGATCAAGATTTTTAAAAGTAACGGATGTTTGCATGCTGAAATCCTCCTTTAGGGCTGTTTGCGTTTGTTTGAAGATAGTATCTTTAGCGTTTCTCTGTATTTTGCCACGGTTCTTCTGGCAATATTTATATTAGACTTCATAAGAATTTCGGAGAGTTTGTCATCGCTGTAAGGTTTTTTGTGGTCCTCATTTTCAATAATTTTTTTTATCATTTCCTGAACGCCTGTAGATGCAAGAGCTTCTCCATTAGTCCTGTTTATAGAACTATTAAAGAAATATTTCAATTCAAATATTCCCTGCGGCGTAAAAGCGTATTTATTTGTTGTGACTCTGCTTATAGTCGATTCGTGCATTTCGATATCCTGTGCAACATCCCTCAGCACCATGGGCCTCATAGAAGTTATTCCTTTCTCAAAAAATTCCCGCTGAAATTTTAGAATGCTTTCCATGACCCTGTAAATCGTTTTCTGGCGCTGGTGAATGCTCTTTATCAACCATGCAGCAGAACGCATTTTTTCATGAATGTATTCTTTAGCCTCTTTGGTTATTGTTCCGCCTTTGTTCATGGTGTTCTTATAGTATGAATTAACCCTTAGTCTGGGTATTCCGTCATCGTTTAACACTATCACAAAATCATTTTCCAGTTTGTATACATAAATGTCGGGGGTTATGTACAGATGCTCCTCATCCGAAAACTTCCGCCCTGGTTTCGGTTCCAGCCCTTTTATAATATTTACGGCTGTTATGATATCGTTGTAGTCTGCTTTAAGCGCCCTTGCTATAGCCTTGTAATTTCTGTTTTCGAGATGATTAAGGTGATGTCGAATGATATCGGTTACAACAGAGTTGTCCAGCCCAAGCTGCTTTGCCTGGATGAGAAGAGATTCGCCGAGATTTCTTGCACAAACTCCTGAAGGATCAAAAGTTTGTATCAGCGCCAGAACCTTTTCAACCTTGTCGGTTTCAGAGTTGCTGTTTTTGGATATATCTTCAACCGAAACATCCAGATATCCGTCAGAATTGAGGTTTCCGATAATCAAACTTCCTATCTCTTCCTCCTCTTTTATCGTTCCTGTCATCAGAAGCTGCCAGAGGAGATGGTCTTTTAAGGATTCGGCGCGGGATACAAAAGCCTCATAGTTTGGATTCTCTTTGTTTTCCGTTTCAAAATGAATTTTTCCCGGAGCGTTGTATTCATCAATATAATTGTTCCAGTCGATATCCTGATTGATTTTTTCCCCTATTTTTATTTCCTGTGTTACGGAAGGTTCCTGTTGAATTTTATTGTCAGACTGTTCGGCTGCCGAATCATCGGAAGCGGAATCCTGAATCTCCTCCAGCACCGGGTTCGACTCCAGCTCCTGGCGGATTGTATCTATAAGCTCAAGACGTGAAAGCTGCAGAAGCTTGATAGCCATCTGAAGCTGCGGAGTCATGACCAGCTGCTGTGAAAGTTTAAGTTGTTGCTTGAATTCAAGAGCCATATTACAGTCTAAATTCATCTCCTAAATATATGCGTCGTGCAATTTCACTGGATGCAATTTTTCCGGGGTCACCCGATTCAATTATTTTTCCTTCATTTAATATGTATGCCATGTCGCATACCCCAAGGGTTTCTCTTACATTGTGATCGGAAATGAGCACTCCTATACCGCGTTTTTTAAGATGTCCTATTATATTCTTGATGTCTATTACAGCCAGCGGATCTATTCCTGCAAAGGGCTCATCCAGAAGAATAAAGGCCGGATCGGTGGCAAGCGCGCGTGATATTTCAAGACGCCTTTTTTCGCCTCCCGAAAGAAGCGCCGCTTTCTGATCCGAAAGATGCCTTATGCCTAGTTCATCAAGCAGCCTGTCTGCGCGTTCGTTCTGTTCCTGCGCGGTTATGTTCTGCATTTCCAAAATCGCCATTACATTCTGTCTTGCCGTAAGCTTTCTGAATATTGAAGGTTCCTGAGGAAGATAACCCAATCCTTTCCGGGCTCTGATGTACATCGGAGAATCGGTAATATCTTCGTCATCAATAAAGACTCTTCCCTCATCGGGCTTTATCATTCCAATAGTCATGTAAAAAGTTGTTGTTTTTCCTGCTCCGTTCGGGCCCAGAAGTCCGAATACGCCGCCGCTTCCGATATCAAGGCAAACAGAATCAACAACCTTCTTACCCCTGTAAATTTTAACGAGTTTATCAAGAAGCAGTTTTGCCATTTAAAGTCCTTTTCCTCCTGATTCAAAGAAAGCTTCGACACGCCTGTTTCCGCTTCCCTCCACTTTAACACGCCCGTCATCCCTGAAAAAGGTTATTTTTGACCCGGATATAATATTCTTCCCGCTGGTAACTTTTGAATCCGGGCCGTTTAACACCAGTATCCGGGTTTCAGTCGTATAAACAGCCTGCTGAGTTTCGGCAATTTTATCGTCAAACAATATTTTTACATTTCCGGTTGCGATAATTTCTTTTATCGATTCCTCCCCTTTTGAATTATCCTTTATGCCGGGTGAGTCGTTTTTATAGAAAATCTTCAATTTTTCAGAAGTGATAACTGTCGTCTCCTGGACAGCCCTGACGTTTCCGATGAATTCGGCATTATTTGAATTACGTTCCGCGATCAGCCTGTCGGCTGTTATATGAATTTTGTTTCCACCGTCTTCTTTCTTTTGTTTTTGTATTCTGTCGGCTGCAAAAATGTAATCAGGATTAAATAAAAATAACAGAAAAGCCGCAAAACAACAGATTAGTAAGTAAGAGATTATTTCCTGCGTTTTTCTGCCCCTCAAGGGGGTACTGAAAAGAGTACCGTTTATCGGGGTTAGGTGAAGACAACGCAGTTTTTTATAATGAAATATCATCACCGATTATTCCTTCCACTTTACCGCTCAACTCGGCTTTGTTTGTGTTAAGATATATAGTCATGGAATCGGCAACAAGGTTCAGGGACTTGCCGGAAATTTCAACCGGCACCTTGGAGAATATAGTACGTTTTTTATTATCGTAATTTATTTTCCCTGTTTTCAGGACATAATCCCCGTTTTTTACCGTTATGTTGCCTCTTACTTCAATGTCGTTTGATTCGGTCTTTAATATGCCTTTGTCGGCAGTAAGATGGATTTTCAGATTCTCTTTCGTAAAAAATGTGACGGACAGATCTTCAAAAGAAGCCTCTTTTTTATCTTCACTGTAACGTGCCGAACTTGCCTCTAGACTCCATTCAACAACGCCGTTTTTTGTCGAAGTTTGATGTATTTTTTCTATTGATATGCTTGATCCGTCAAGAACAAGCGGAATGATCTTTTCAGGATTTTTTGAAATATAACGGTATCCGATGAATACAGCAACAGTAACAGAGATGGTAACTGCTATTACCGATATTAAAATAATTTTAATTTTCCTGTTGCTGAATTTATTTATTATAAACATTTTTTATAACCTGTTTAAAACAGACTCCCAATGCCCCTGCGCTTTCAGTATCGCTTCGCACACCTCCCTGATTGCTCCGTTCCCGCCTTTTGCCGAAGTGACAATGCAGGCTGTTTCAATCACGCTTTCATGTGCATCGGCAACGGCTATCGGAATTCCGACTCCCCTCATAATGGGAATATCAGGAAGATCATCACCCATGTATGCGATTTCGGAGGCTTGAATGCCGGTCATTTCTATTATCTTATCGAGAATTTTTGCCTTGTTTAATATTCCGTCGAATATGTACTCAATACGAAGATTTTTGCATCTGTGATGGAGCGCTTCCGAACTTCTTCCGGTTACAACTCCTGTTTTTATTCCTGCATTCATCAAAAGCCTGATGCCGAGGCCGTCTTTTACGCAAAAAGACTTGATTTCATCTCCGCTGTCATTATAAATGATACTTCCGTCCGTCATCACTCCGTCGACATCGAGGAGTAATATTTTAACCTTTTCAAGTTTTTCCGCTGCATCAGATGTTTTAAAAATCATTGTTCACCTTTGCTCTGTATTCCTGCAATATCTTTTCACCCGGTACATAAAAAAAACGGTATTTAAATATCATTACAAGATAGTCAGGATATAGTGTACGGTTCAAGAAAGCGCCTTTCTGACAGCCAACAGCCTTTGAATCAGGTCATAAAGTCCGTCTAAAGGCAATGAATTGGGCCCGTCGCAAAGCGCCTTATCGGGATCCGGATGAACCTCCATGAATATACCGTCGGCTCCGGCTGCAACAGCGGCTTTTGCGAGAACCGGCGCGAATTTTCGATCACCGCCGGAACTTTTCCCGGCGCCGCCAGGGAGCTGTATGCTGTGAGTAGCGTCAAAGATAACGGGGTAGCCGGTATCCTGCATTATTTGAATGCTTCTGAAATCAACAACAAGATTATTATATCCGAACATCACGCCGCGTTCCGTTATCAGGATATTCCTGTTCCCTGTTGAGGCTATCTTTTCAACGACATTTCCGATATCCCATGGGGCAAGAAACTGTCCTTTTTTAATATTAACGGGCTTACCCGCTCTTGCAATTTCCAGTATGAAATCGGTCTGCCTGCACAGGAATGCAGGTATCTGGATAATGTCCAAAACCCTGGCCGCTTTTTCAATTTCACTTACCGAATGAACATCAGACAGGATTATAAGACCAAGCTCCTTTTTGATCTGATCAAGAATCTGAAGCCCTGCGACAAGTCCGGGACCTCTGAAGGAATCAAAGGATGTTCGGTTAGCCTTGTCATACGAAGCTTTGAATATCAGTGATATATCAAGTTTCTGTGCAAGCTCCTTAAGATATCGCGCTATATATAGCGTAGTCTCTTTATCTTCAATGACACACGGACCTGCTATTATGACCAGCGGATTATCTCCTCCGATTGATATATTACCTACTTTAATGCTGTTTTTCATGGGTCTTCCGCAATTATTTACTGGCTGTTAATAAGATCATTACATGCATTGTAATCCTTTGTTTTCAAATATCTACAGGTTAGTGGTTTAAAAGTCAAGAAACGAAAAAGAGCCCTTGATTATCTTTTTGTTAACTGTTAATAGGTTATGGCTATTTACACATAAATTTTATTTTGAAAGGCGGATTTATAACATTGAAAAGCAAGATTTTGGGTTCGAACGTTATTTTTATTGTGATGTTATGTCTTGTAGTCGTATTGCCTGTTTTATGGATTTTACTTGTATGCCTGGAGAGTGAGAAACCTGTCATAAAAGCAGATATTCCGGCCGTATCTATGTCTATCGGCGCCTCAAAAGATCTTCCGGTTGCAGTTTCAGACGGAAAAAGGGGCTTGCGCAAGATCTGGATAGGGATCGTAAAAGACGGGAAAGAGATTCCCCTTGTTGATAAGGAGTATCAAAAGGCAGGTTTTTTCAGCGGCGGACAAGATAAAGAGGATCTTTTAAACATTCTTATCGAACCCGCAAAGATGGGGCTTGCAGACGGGAAAGCGGTTCTGCGAATGACGGTATGGGACCATTCCTGGCAGAGGTGGTGGAACGGAAACATCGCAACGATAGAAAAAGAGATTTTGATCGACACAAAGCGGC
>JAHJRK010000541.1 GCA_018830925.1 Pseudomonadota bacterium | reverse complement strand
CGATATTCAAAGCACACTGCTTCCCTGCATGAAAGAATACGGCTACTTTTTAAATTTCAAGGACCTTCTAAGCGGCGATCTTTACGGAACACCTTTTAAAAAAGGGTTTCCCTCCGAACGCACGGAATATTTCCGCGAAAAGAGCGATCTCATACCCGGGTTTACGTCCATACATACTCCAGGTCACAGACCGGATTCTGTCTCTTTTCTTGAACCTGAAAGCGGCGTTTTTGTCTCGGGCGATTTTCTTCTTGTGCTCGGTGGAAATGTTTTAGTCAACCAATATGTCTCATCGAAAAAAGATCAGGATGATTCTGTCAGGCGCATCAGGAAATTTAAAGAAATTAGATATCTTTATCCCGGGCACGGGACTTGCCGGCCCTTTGCACCGGAATCTTTGTAAATTTTTCCGGGCGTACCCTGCAAGCATGAAAACTGAGACTTAACCCCTTTCCGCCTCAGGCGGAGAATCCTGAACCCCTCTCTTCCAACTAATTGAGAGAAGGACGATGAGATATTCTGTTTGATTTTAAACAAATAATGATAATAAAATTTATCTTAAACAACAAACTGCTGCAAACTCATTACGCACATTATATGTCTATTAGGAGATGGAAATGAAACACCTCTTTAAGTCTGCAATAACAGCACTTTTTATTATCTGCTTCTTTTTTTCAAATGTATATGCGATAGACAAGGGGAATTATCCTGTTACTCCAAAAATGAACAAAGGCAAAAAATGGCGGGTGGGTTATCTTGAAGGCGGCCCTTACGGAAATTATCCCGACAACCTGCGCGCTCTGGTTGCGGCTCTTTCAGATCTTGGCTGGGCTAAAAAACCCGCTTTCCCGCCATCAGCCGATGCTAATGATACAAAGCAGTTATGGTCATGGATTTCAAAAAATCTGAAAAGCGATTACCTTGAATTCGTACAGGATGCTTACTGGTCAAACAACTGGGATGACAGCCTGCGCCCGAAAAACAGGCAATTAATCATAGAACGTCTGAACCAGAAGAAAGACATAGACCTTATGCTGGCCATGGGAACATGGGCCGGCCAGGATCTTGCGAATAACGAGCATTCGGTACCTACCATTGTCATGTCGGCAAGCAACCCGATTGCTTCAAAAATTGCAAAAAGCGTAAATGATTCAGGATATGATCACCTGAACGCACGTGTTGATCCAACCCGTTATGAACGGCAGATTCGGATCTTTTATGATATATTCAAATTCAAAAGACTGGGGGTAGTTCTTGAAAAGGATACCATTGTAGGAAGGTCCTACGCCGCCATTGATGATATCGAAAAAGTTGCCGGGGAAAAAGGCTTCAAGGTAATAACCTGTAACGCGCCCTTTTCCGGTGTTTCAATGGAAGAGGCTCAGAATTCGGTTTTGAAATGCCACGAAGAACTCGCCCCGAAAGTTGACGCTTTTTATATAACTGTTCATCGCGGTGTATCACTTCAGAATATGGATAAATTACTGGCTCCTTTAATGCGCAACAAAACACCAACTTTCTCGCAGCTCGGGACCGATGAAGTAAAACATGGCGTATTGCTGAGTATTGCAAGGGCAGGATTCAAATACATTGCCCGTTTCCATGCGGAAACAATCGCGAAAATATTCAACGGAGCAAAACCCCACGATCTTGAACAGCTTTTTGAAGATCCCCCGAGGATTGCCATCAACCTCAAGACAGCCAAGATTATAGGATACAAACCGGGTGTTGATATCCTTGGTTCTTCAGATGAAGTGTTTAAGAGCATTGCTGTTGCCAAATAGATCGCACAATGATGATGCTCTCGTATAAATTTATGATACGGACGGCAAAGCAAAAAGTTCACTAAAAAGTACGGGGGAAAGCTTCGCTGCAATGTTAACAGTGATTTGCATAGTCCCATGAGTTTCGAGTCAGGCTGCTTTCAGCCTGTTGTGCTCACGGATTTTTCAAAAGGCATGACATCTTAAGCAACGGATAATCTATAAAATATGCGGCCACAAAAATCCCTGAAAAATATTATCGGCTTTCGCAGCAAGATAATATTAATTGTTGTGGGAATTTTATCTCTCTCCTACTCACTTGGCATGTATCTCAGTGTTTTATCTTTTGAAAAAATATACTTAAAAACCCTCACATCAAAATATGAGATTCTTGGCAAGGACTTAAAACATAAAATTGAAACCGCTCTTAAGTTCGGCAAGCGTCTTGGCGGCTTTGTCGGGATGGAAAACCTTGTTAATCCACTGTATGGTCAATCCGAGGATATTTCAGAAATATTCCTTGCTGACGAAGAAGGCAACAATCTCTTTTTCTCGGGCAAGGCGGAATTTATTGTAGCGAGCGGCTCAACCGTGACTGATACCGATGCCGTAAAAATAATAAGCCACCCATCCAATGCAAATAAAACATTACCCGTAAGCAGGCTGTTTGACTGGAACGCAAAAAGCACCGTCATCCGTGAACATGAAGGCAAATACTATGTCATGATTCCGATTTTGCCTCCATTTGGAGGAAACAAAGGCATCCTGGGGATTGCTTTCAGTAAGTCGGTTATTGATGATAAAAAAGCAGCGCTTTTCAGAGCGTTTCGTTACAAACTGATTTTTTCAATTCTGTTAACCGCTTTACTTGTTGGTCTGCTGATAGAGTTTTTTTTCATAAAACCTGCGAGCCGGATGGTTGCTGAGGCCACGGAAGAATTATTTGAAAACCCTTCTTCGACAAAGATCGACTCAGCCGGCGTACCTCCGGAAGTGGAAGAAATTCACAAACAGATTTCCGAAGGACTGGCATATATAAGGCAGTCGAGGAAAGACCTGAACATGAATTTGTGTCAATTGGAAAACCTTCTGGCCGGTAACGAATCCGCCGCAAATGAAATCCGGTTTATGAGGGAGATCATAGATGAGAAATAAGCAGCGAATCAGCCTGAACAAAAAAATCCTGCTCATTGTTCTCAGCATTATGGTTATCTCACAGCTTACCTATTTATATATTGATGTGCGTTCCTTTGAGAAAAGTTATGTTGATATAGTCAGATCCAATCTTTATGCGGCTGGAATCAGCATCAGGAATAATCTGACGAACATTTTGGAAAAGGGGATTCCGATAAATCAGCTCGTCGGATTGGAACCGCTTTTTAATGAAATCCTTGCAGATGCCCCGAATTTGTCGTTTCTTGCCATTTACGATAATTCGGAGAATTGCCTGTATTACTCTGACCGGGAAAGATTCATTGATGGCGAAGATGCCGTTAAGGCAGGCAGGAACAGCAGCCGGTTTAGCCTCAGTTTTCCGCTTGAGACAACCGACGGCAAAATCGAGGGAAAACTCGTAACCGGTATTGATCAAGAGCAAATAGCAAAGCAGGTGAGATCAATAATTCTGGACACAGGCACAATAATATTAATCTCCATTCTTGCCACAATCGATTTTCTCTTTTTCATTATTGCCTTCACGATAGAACTTCCTCTCAAAAGGGCCGCCGCCGATATCAGCCTGGCCAAAAACCCTGAGCAGACAGGACTTTCCATCAGGAGAACCAACATCGATTTCCTTGATCATGCCCTTGATCAGTTTGACCGGCACAGATACCGTTTCAGAGTGGAATGGATGAGATTCAACGATCTTTTCCTTTCATTCACCAGAGTGCTGAAATATAATAAATCGCAGGACCCCGCAACCTATGAGCCAGTCAGAGGAATACAATCCATAATCAGCCGCTTCACTGCCGAAAGCAAAGACCAAACCCGTCCTGTCGTTATCGGTTCACCGGTATTGATCCGTCCGGCTGTATTTTTGTTTGTTTTTGCCGAAGCACTTAGCATATCTTTTCTGCCCCTCTATGCCGGGGAGATCTATCGTCCCCTGTGGAACCTCAGCAGAGAAGTGATCATCGGTCTTCCCATCTCGGCTTTCATGCTGTTTACTGCTCTCAGCTTTCCTGTCGGAGGAGCCCTGGCAGATACTCTCGGTTACAGGAAAGCCTTTGCCATAGGAGCCACGATCACCGCGACAGGACTCGTTTTAACCGGCACGGCAAACGATATCCTGACCCTAATCATTTACCGTTCCATTGCCGGAACCGGCTTTGGTATCGTATTTATCACGGCACAGGGTTATATCGTTTCGACCACCTCCATCTCCAACCGTGCTGAAGGAATGGCAATTTTTCTTTCGGCCTTTTACGGGGGAACTCTTTGCGGGGCGGCCATAGGAGGCATGGTGGCTGATCGGATCGGGTTTCGGATTCTGTTCTATTCAGGAGCGGCAATTACAGTTATCTCAGTCTTATTTATTTACTTCTTTATTACCGAACAACCCGGCTCCGGTTTTCAAACAGGGAAAAAGTCCGGAGCAGGTAAAATTTTTCAGCAATTTATCTCCCTTTTGCCCTTACCAGGGGATTTTATTAAGCTTCTCTCAAACCGGAACTTTGCCGCTCTTACACTCTGCCAAGCTATTCCCAATAAAATTTGTCTGATAGGTTTTGTTTACTACCTTGCACCCCTGTTTCTGAAAAGCCTCGGCTCAAGCCAGTCTGATATTGGCCGTTATATCATGGGATACAGTCTCATGATGATCCTTTTCAGCCAGACAGTCTCTAAATGGTCTGACAGGCATTTTACGACAAAACCTTTTATATTCTGGGGCGGAGTGCTGTCCGGCCTGTCACTTATACCTTTTTTCTTTTTCACAAACACGTGGATGGTAGCTATCGGAATCATAATGCTGGGTCTGTCGCACACTATTTCCGTCTCAAACCAGGCAAAAATGGCTTCTCATCTGAATGCTGTTAAAGAAATCGGCGTTGGTCCAGGGCTCGGTGTTTACAGGCAGATAGAGCGGTTGGGTAATGTCATTGCTCCCATTCTTCTCGGGGTTATGTCCACAACATTCGGATATTCGAAAACTCTGGCACTGATCGGTATATTTACTGTTCTGTCGAGCATTATCTTCCAGGTTATTTACCGTGAAGAAGCTGTGGCAACAACCGCTAACTTAAAGACCTGATATATAAAACACGGTAAGGTTACATTCCTGATTCGATAACATCCTAACCCAGATAAACGGGACTCTTTTCAGTGCCCCCTTGAGGGGTACTCTTTTCAGTACCCCCTTGAGGGGTACTCTTTTCAGTGCCCCCTTGAGGGGCATAAAAAGCAGGAAATAATCTCTTACTTACTAAAAACCAATGAGAAATTCTGTTTGATTTTATCAATAAAAATGATAAGAATCCAACTGGCAGAAAACGATTATGATTCATCCGGTATCGGGAGAGGAAAATGAACAGAGTCTTTAAATCTTTAATCATGCTTGTTTTTTTGACTGGTTTCTTTTTTTCGAATGTATATGCGGCGGAAAAAAAGAACTTTCCCGTTACACCAAAAACAAATAAAGGCAAAAAATGGCGGATCGGTTACCTTGAAGGCGGCCCCTATGAAAATTATCCGGATAATCTGCGTGCCCTTGTAACAGCCTTATCAGACCTCGGGTGGACAAAAAAGATCGATTTTCCTCCCCCGGCTGATGCAACCGATACAAAAATTTTGTGGACATGGATTTCACTGAATGTAAAAAGCAACTACCTCGAATTTGTTCCGGATGCATACTGGTCTAATAACTGGGATAAAGAGATGCTGCGTCCGGCAAACAAAAAAGCCGTTATCAAACGGCTTAACAGAAAAAAAGATATCGATCTTATGCTAGCGATGGGAACATTGGCAGGGCAGGACCTTGCCAACAACGAACACTCTGTTCCAACCATTGTTATGTCGACAAGCAATCCGATTGCGTCCGGCATATCAAAAAGCATCGATGATTCGGGCTACGATCACTTGAATGCCCGTGCCGATCCGACACGCTATGAAAGACAGATACGGATTTTTTATGATATATTTCATTTTAAAAATCTGGGGGTTGTCCTTGAACAGGACACGGTTGAAGGGAGAAGTTACGCGGCAATCGACGATATAGAAAAAATTGCAAATGAACTCGGGTTTAATGTCATAACATGCCATGCCCCTTTTTCGGGAGTTATTACGCCGGAAGAGATAAGGAACGCGGTTATGAAATGCCACGAAGAACTTTCACAAAAGGCCGACGCGGTTTACATCACGATTCACAGGGGTGTTACGCTCCCGTATATGCCTCAACTTATGGGCCCTTTTTTGTTCAATAAAATACCGACCTTTTCGCAGCGCGGAACAGATGAAGTAAAGCATGGCGCTCTGCTCAGCATAGCAAGAGCCGGATTCAAATATGTTGCACGCTTTCATGCCGAAACTATCGCGAAAATATTCAACGGCGCAAAGCCCCGTGATCTTCAACAGCTTTTTGAAGACCCGCCCCGTATCGCAATCAATTTAAAGACAGCGCAAATTATCGGATATGATCCTACGATTGATGTGCTGGGCTTTTCAGATGAAGCATTTGAAAATATTGCGGCGGCCAGATAGATTTATTGCAAACAGTTCGTCAAGACAGAAGAAAGCAGAATATGCCCTTTATTGGAAATATAAATTTGCAGATGAAAGATGTTACCGGAACCGGTGTTGCGGTCCGGAAGGGCAATGATTCAGTCTTATGCGAAGTTCCGTATGAAATCAGAATTCTCGATGCAGGCTTCCTTTCTGAAATAATCAAATTGCAGCAGGTGATTATCGAAGGGCTCCCCCGAGGTGAAATGCTTCAACCCTTTTCGGAAAGTTTCATGAAAGAGCATATCGGGAAAAAGGGATTTATTCTCGGCGTAGTGTCCGGCGGCCGCCTCATTGCCTTCAGAAATGTCTATTTCCCGGATATTGATGATCCTGAATGGAACCTCGGAATAGATCTGGGTCTGCCGGAAAATTCATTATGCAAGGTAGCCAATTTCCAGATGGTATGCGTGCATCCAGACTTCCTTGGCAATTCGCTGGCATTGGTAATGAACCGGCATGCAATATCCATTTTAAGAAAGATCGAACCTTACGAGCATCTTTGCGCGACGGTCTCTCCTTACAATTTCTGGAATATAAGGATTTTACTCGACACCGGATTTGCCGTCATGAAACTTAAAAAGAAATACGGCGGAAAGCTGCGCTATATCGTTCATATGAATCTGAAGAATCCCGACCGGTTTTCTTCCACCCCGGAATTGCAGATATCACTTACGGATTTTAAAAGACAGAAAGAGCTGTTTGAGGAAGGCTGGTGTGCCGTGCAGCTCAGCGGAAAGTCCGTGAACGATTATGACGCGTGTCCTAATATTGCATTTGAAGATACCTTGAAAATTCTCGAGATCGGTTTTGTAAGGCAGCCTTGCACAGGATAGATGGTAAAATAAAGAAGGAGATTGGGTCAAATGAAAGCCCGTTTTCAATTGTTATCCGTATTTATGATCTTATTGATTTTTGCTTTTAACGTCCTTGCCGCAGAACCTGCAAAAAGTGAAACCAAGGCGCCGAAAGCCAAAAAAGAAAACCCTGCCGGCACAAAAACCCGGAAAGAGCCGGGGAAGATCCTCTCTCCCGCAAAGGATAAAAAAACATTTACTTATGTCGTCAACCAGCCTTTTGCGGGAAGCCAGTCACCCGATGACGCAAAGGTGGCGGCAGTAGCCAAGGGAAAAACTGAGGTTCTGGAAAAGGCCGGCACTTATCTTGAGAGCCTTACGGTGGTGGAAGATTTTACCCTGACAAAGGACCAGAGCATTGCCCTTGCATCCGGAATCCTTAATGTGGATATTTTGTCTCAGAAAAATTACGCATCGGATGAAGGGTTCGGAATAATCCTTGAAATAAAAGTTGATGTCGACAACAGCGTTATGAATGATCGCGTTAAACAGATACAGGAAGACAGGATCCTCATAGATAAATACAGCGAGCTTAAAAAACGTGAAAAGGAATTACTGGAAAGAATAGAAAAACTGGAAAAGCAGAACAAAGACCTTGCAAAGATGCCGGCCGCGGGCAAACAGGCGAAAAAGAATAAACTGAGAAAGGATATTGACGAGGCTATCCAGGCGCTTCCGGCAGTTGAATGGAATAAAAAAGCCATAGCATTGTGGGAAAAAGGGAAATACAACGACCCGGAAAAAGCAATAGAATATCTCAATGAATCCATCAGGATAGACGAATACAACCCCGTTTCATACAACAACCGCGGAGTCGCCAATTATAATCTTGGCCGCAGACAGCCCGCGATTGATAATTTCAACCACGCCCTTCTGCTTGATAATAAGTATGCCGACGCTTACAACAACCGCGGAGTCGCTTATTTTGAGATGCGTCAGTATCACCAGGCAATCAAAGACTACAACGAGGTCATCCGCTTAAAACCCCAACGTGTCGACGCTTTTCTCAACCGTGCGGCGGCCAATAAAAACCTGTGGCAATACCAGCACTTCCTCGAAGACCTGCAGAATGCACTTCTGATAGATCCGAATTTGTCAAAAAAACCGAACAGCCAGATAAGCGCCTGCTTGGAATTAAATGAGCTTGAGCGTCTGTGCGAAAAAGCGGAGATTGCCTGCAGGATGGGTTTATGCAATTCAAAGAATTTCCTCGATGAAAGAGGATTCTGCAGATAAAAGCCGAATATCGCGCTTCGAATATCGGAGATCGATTTAAGCCTCTCGCTTTTTGCTGCAAATACGTATTACTTTTTACGAGATTATCATTATTAGCTATTTGCTGATTGAAAGATCTATCATCTTCCGGACAGCCTCTTTTGCGGGAATTCTTATATCCTCTGGTACTTTGACCTCCCCTTCCATATTTTCAAGGCTTCGTGCCACATCTTCAAGGGTTATCTTTTTCATGTTCCTGCATTCCATATCTTTTGAAACAGGATAGAATGTTTTTGAAGGATTTGCCTTTTTCAACTGATGGAGTATCCCTGTTTCCGTTCCCACGATAAAAGACTGGCTTTCAGACTCACCGGCATGCCTTATCATTCCGGATGTGCTTAAAACAACATCGGCCAGTTCAAGGACTTCCGGGCGGCATTCGGGATGCGCCATGAAAACGGCTCCGGGATGCTTTTCTTTTGCCAGAAGAGCAACTTCGGCGGTGAGCATATTGTGAACAATACAGTAGCCGTCCCAGAAATGTATTCTCTTTTTAGTATGTAACGCGGCGTATTTTGCCAGGTTTTTATCGGGAACCATCAGAACCTCGTCAGCATCGAGGCTGTTTACCACCTTTACGACATTTGCCGATGTGCAGCATATCGTTGAAAGCGCCTTAACCGCCGCTGTCGAATTCACATATGTCACAACAGGCATGGGTGGTATCTCCTTAAGCCTCTTTGAAAGAGCTTCAGGCGTCACCATGTCGGCCATCGGGCATCCCGCATCCATACGCGGAAGCAGAACAGTCTTGCCGGGAGACATGATCGAAGCCGTCTCCGCCATGAAATGAACCCCGCAAAAGACTATTACTTCGGCATCGGTCTGCGCCGCCTTTATGCTGAGCTCAAGGGAATCACCGCATAGATCCGCCGTATCCTGTATTTCTGGCCGCTGGTAATTATGCGCCAGCATGATCGCTTTTCTCTTTTTTAACAAATCCCTTACTTTACTTTTAAGATCAACATTCATCATCACTCACCAATCCTTATAATTTCAGACCCGTCCGGTATTTTAAATGTAAAAATGGCATCGGGGTTGTTAACAAACTTCGAATCCAAAAGATCTATTACTGTTGCATCTCCGAATATATTATAAATGCCGATCCTCGAAATCTCAAACGATCTTTTTGAAATTGAAAGAAATACCTCTGAAAGGTCGGCCCTTTTCTCTTTCGGGACAAGCTGTAACACAAAATATTCATCCTTGTTTTTTTTAAGCGAAACGGAAAAATTGCGCCTTATTATCCGGATATCCGACAAAAAGCTTGCCCCTTTGCCTGTCCCGAAAAATTCAGGGGCTTTCCCGGTCATGACCTGGTTGATATCAGGCCTGTAAATCCAGAGACTCTCTCCGTCCGTGATGACAAACTGTTTCTCGGGACTTTCATATTCCCATCTCATCATACCCGGGCGCTTTACAAAGATCTTCCCTGCCGCAAAATCTGTTATATCCATCGCCTTTAATGTGGATTCCTGGATAAATTTTGCGGTAAAACCTGGAACGGAATACCTGTTTTCAACCTT
>JAHJRK010000540.1 GCA_018830925.1 Pseudomonadota bacterium | reverse complement strand
ATTATGAGAGCGTTGCAAATAACCGGTGCAAATGGAGCGTATCTGAATTTGCATAATGTTTTTGGGATGTTTGTGATAGATTGACAAAATTTCTCCTTATCAAATAAACATTTCAACTTTTCACCAACGTCCCCTATGTCCTCCCCTATGTCCTTGAATAAAATCCGCAGCGTTACCTTTTTGTTGCACAAAATGACAGGGTTAAGTTCGTGGGGCAGGGTAAAGACTGCATGAAAATATGGCATCGGCAAAAGTTCCGCTTTTCGCGCTTCAAGCCACCGTTCCTTTGTAATGGTCTGGCACTTGGGGCAGTGACGATTACGGCACGAATTGTAGGCATTGCGCTGGGTCCCACAATTATCGCACGCTTCAATATGGCCACCCAGATAGGCGGTGCGGCAATTCAAAATATCATAGACCACCTTGTAGTGTTCCGGCGGCATCCGGTATTTTGCCAGATAATCGGGAATGTGCTTGCGTAAAATATCGGCAACTTCAATCTTCGGTTTTTTGCAACCATACGCTGCTTGTGGTCTGCTATTTGTCTGTATCATCGGTATCCTCCCACGGGCTTGTAGTCTGCTTTTCTTCATCGACAAAATCAAAAGGACTTTTCACCATCCCAAGCCCTTTACCGAAGACATGAAGATATGCCATAGTGGTCGATAATGATCGGTGCCCCATCAATATCTGTATTCTACGAACATCGTAGCCTGCCTCGAGAAGATGTGAAGCAAAGCAATGCCGCAGCATGTGAATGCCTTTTCCCTTTGTAATGCCCGCTTTTTTCTTGGCCTTATAATAGATGCGTTGAACTGAGGATATTGATATGTGCCGTACCGAATTTTTTGCGGGAAACAGCCAGTTCTCAGGGCGGCATGCCTTATAGTAGACACGCAGTTCTTTTAACAACCGTTGTGAAAGAATCGTATAGCGATCCTTTTTGCCTTTGCCCTGCTCGACACGAATAACCATCCTGGAACTGTCGATATGTTTCTGTCTCAGTCCGACAAGTTCACTTACCCTCAACCCGGCTGAATAGGCTGTCATCAGTATGACCCTATGTTTAATATTGGCCGGACTGGTTATGACACGGTTGACGTTCTCCCTGCTCAATACTTCCGGTAGACGCTTTGTCTTTTTCCTGGGGGGTAGTCTTAATTTTACAGATTCATTCTTAATGGTATGTTCGTAGAAAAACCTGAACCCGGATATCACCACATTGCAGGTGCTCGGACTTCTTTTAAGGTCTTGCCTAAGATGCAACAGATAGTTTTCAATTTCCTCCTGAACGATCTTATCCGGTGATTTGTTGCAGTACTTTGCAAGGCCTGAAACAGCAGCTACATAAGCTTCCTGCGTTTTCGGCGAAAATTCCCTGAGTTGCATTGCCCTGATCATTTTTTGACGCAATGGTGACATGCTATACCTCCTTGATTAAGAGTAATAGAAAATCGGCTTAAGCCGGAGGTATATATAATACGATCAGGAAATGGATAGAAGGTGTTAAGGAAAAGATATTACAAACAAGGGGTTAACTGCCGCGAAGCGGCTTAGTCCAACAATTACTATACAGAATTAATTCTGTATATCCCAATATATCATGGCTTTTACAGAAATTTTCTTTTATCGGTAATCAAAACCTTCTGAGTGAAGATACCTTGCCTGGATCAATCCGCCTTTTCGGACGAATATCATTGAAGATGTGGATGGTAAATCATATATCCTTCAACGGTTGACGATTATCGATTTCAGAATGGAAAAACAGAAACGGTTGTCATCCCGTTACTCTAGCTCTCCGGCACTCCGATACCCCACCGGTTTGGCATTTAAGAAATCATCAGAAACATATTATCAAGTCATTTGTTGGGCAGAACAGCGTACCGGTCAGAGGTGAGCAAGCGTTCATCAGCCGTTACCAAGGTCAGGTCGTAAACCATGGCCGTAGCCGCCAGGAATCGGTCGGCCGGATCTTCGTGTGAAAGATTTAACAATCGGCTTTGAATCGAAATTTCGTGATTGATCGGCGCTTCCCTGACAGGGATTTTTTTTAATACATCTCGTATCCAGGTTGAAGGGTCCGTGTCTAAAACAACCCTTCCTTTTTCGGCCAGTATTAATATTTCCCATGTGCT
>JAHJRK010000539.1 GCA_018830925.1 Pseudomonadota bacterium | reverse complement strand
GATCTCTCCGAGGTCGCCGGTATACTGCCACCCGTCTTCCGTGATGGTTTTTGCCGTTTCCTCCGGCATTTTGTAGTATTCTTTCATAACATTGCGTCCCCTGTACATAACTTCGCCTTCTTCAGAGATCTTCTGCTCTATACCGGGGCCAGGCTGACCTACCCAACCGAAACGGAAATTGTTATTACGGTTGAGATTAGTAAATGATGTGTTTTCAGTCATGCCTATTCCTTCAAGCACCAGTATTCCGGCCGCATGAAAGAATTTCGCTATTGTCGGATTTAAAGGGGCTGCTCCGCTGATGCACCAGCGAACCCTTCCGCCAAGGGCGGCCTGTATTTTACTGAAAACAAGCTTTGATGCGATTTTGTATTGTAAAGATGTTGAAACCGGAATGGACTTTCCGGCTTGTTTGCAGTCGCTGACTTCATTTCCGACTTTGCATGCCCATCTGAAAATTTTTAACGCAAGACCACCTTTTGCTTCCGCTCCGCTCACAACCTTGGAATAGACCTTTTCATAAATGCGCGGAACGCTTGCAAACCAGTGCGGTCTCGCGATCTTTATATCTTCAATTATCGTATCCATGCTCCGGGTGATGGTGGTCGGGCATCCGACCAGTATTGTCGCGTAAACGCATGTGCGCGCGAATACGTGGGCAAGGGGGAGAAATAAAAAGACTTCATCTCCGTCCAGGATGTTGGTGCTCAGATATACGGACTGGGCCGTGAAGGTGATATTGTCGTGGGTGAGAACGGCGCCTTTGGGCACGCCCGTTGTCCCGGAAGTATAGACTATACCTGCCGGATTGAGGGGAGTGACGTCGTTCAATCTCTTTTTTAAATCGCTGTCAGGGATATCTTTTCCTATGTTAAGAAAGTCTTCGAAACTGATCGCCCAGTCATCCTTTGTGTAATTGCCCTTGAAAAGGACAACTTTGCGGACCTTGGGAATATTTTCCCTTATCCCGAGCAACTTGTTCAGCTGTATTTCATCTTCAGCAAATATTACGACAGCATCCGAATGATTTATAATGTATTCGCAATCCTTCGGCAGGTTGGACTGGTAAATGCCAACGGTACACGCGCCGATGGTTGTTATCCCGAAATCCGAAAGAACCCACCTTAAGCATGTGTAGCTTAAGATATTTACCTTGTCGTTCTTTGTTACTCCAAGCGCAATAAGGCTTTTTGAGATATTTTCAACCTGTTCGTAGAATTGGCTCCAGGTTATAGTATCTAAAAGTCCAGGCCCGGTAAACCATTTGTAGGCAGGTTTATCAGGATGTCTGTCGACCGTTTCCTTAAGCATCTCATGGATATTCTGAAAATCTCTTATAGGCATTACTTTCCTCCATTTAAAATGTTGTTAGGAGCCGTTACAAAATAACCACTACATTTATGACCATTTTGTTAGGAGCCGTTGCAAAATAACAATTACTTTTCTGACCATTTTGTTACGGCTCCTTATGCCGGTCACGGCTTACGGCTCCTTATGCCGATCACGGCCTTTCAATGTTACGATTATTTTTAAACTACGGCTTATTCCGGAATAAAATCGGGCTCCCTTATTTCTATCATGGTTATAGCATTTTCGGGGCATCCTATTGCGCACTGTCCGCATCCAAGGCATTTTTCTTCAATGACACCGGCAATACTCTTCTCATCCGCCCTGATTGCATCAAACCAGCATCTTTCCTCGCATGTACCACACGACAGGCATGCCTGCGGGTCTACTTTCGGGCGGTAACGGCTCGGATCGCATAGTGAGAGGCGGTCCGAAATCAGCAGGGTAAAAGACTGGCAGCAGCAGCCGCAGCAGTTGCAGATGAAATGACCCACCCCCGCCTTGTTCATTGTGACATGCACGAGCCCTGCCTCTTCGGTTTTTGTAATGATATCGAGAGCCTCTTCCTTTGTGACTTCACGTCCCGTTCCGCGTTCAAGTGTGTAGTCGGCTCCGCGGTTGATCTGAAGACAGACCTCAACCGGCGCGTCACATTTTCGCATTGTCAAGCGGCAGGTGCACTTTGTTACCGCTATGCGGCTTGATGATTTTATGATTTCTCTTATGTTTTCAGGGGCAAGAACATGCACCTTGCCGGTTTCAACAGATTTACCCACGGGGATGACCCGTGTAAAAGGACGCGGCATAAAATTTACCAGAACATGGGCAAGTTCAGGCCATTCTTTATCCATGTAATCCCGCCAGAGATCATAAAATTCAGGAGGGGCTCCGGGCCAGAGAATTGTGCCGTCATGAAACTGTGCCAGGTGAGCAGGTGGGCGCCAGTGTATTGTTCCGCCTTTATCTTTTTTAAATACAAGCCCTTTT
>JAHJRK010000088.1 GCA_018830925.1 Pseudomonadota bacterium | reverse complement strand
GGGGGTTTTCCGGGACAATAACTTTTCTTCCCAGCTGATCCGTAACAATACCGGCTGTGGCAGGGAGTTCTCCAAAACAAAGCCAGATGAAAATCATGAAAATATTGATCAGACGCCAGAATTTCATGTATTCACTGTTCACCATAAAGGGCGTTTATAAACTTATTGCTTTCTTTAAGAGATTCCCGGCAGGAGTCTTTGAAAAAATCCCGGACACTTTCGAGAAAAAGCAATCCTTTTTCGTCCTGACCGGATAAAAGTGAGTCCCTTCCTTCATCAACAACTGATAAAAACAGATCAAGCACATCACTAAAATGGATGTTCTTGCTTATAATATTTTGATAAAGGCCAATGTCCTGGGCAAAAAGACGTCCGATAAGGTCATAATTAATTTTAAAAACAGGAGTGGAGCAGGAAAGCGCGGTATTATCATTCATATTCATTTTCTGAAGCGTTCGCCCCATGCAAATTGTGAGAAAATGAGTAAGTCCCTGAACAATAGCCATATGCCTGTCATGAACGGAAGGATCCATGACGGTTACAAAAGCCCCCTTTGAAATATATTCATTTTCAAGCCATTTCAGCCATTGTTCCCCCCTGCCGGGACATAATATTATATTCTGCCCTTTTATGGAATCCGTAAAAGGGCCGAAGAGGGGATGCGTGCCGATCACTTCGGCGGAAGTGCTGCCTGTCATGCTTTTCAATATTTTTTCCTTAAGGGAGCAAAAATCCATAAGAAGCTGGGCATCACCCAGCAAAGGGCCGATCTCTTCCGATACTGCAATCGCGACATCCAGTGGAAGGCTGAGAATGACGATATCACATTCCCTTGCTATATCTGCCGGAGTAAGCTCAGTTTTTCTTCCTGAAATATGTACTGTGTGACCGGCATCAGAAAAGAAATCTCTGAACCACTGCCCCATGCATCCTGTCCCGCCGATTATACCTATTGATATCCCTTTACTCATCTGCCGATGGCCCTCTGTCTTAAGAGATGATCGGCCAGAACAAGACTTACCATAGATTCACATACCACGTTAATCCGCGGTATGGCGGATACGTCATGCCGTCCTTTTATGGATATGGATCTTTCACGCCCTGATAGATCAACAGTCTTCTGCTCAATTGCAATTGAAGGAATCGGCTTGACTGCAACCCTAATCACAATATCGTCTCCGTTGGATATACCGGCAAGAATCCCGCCGGAGTTATTGGTCGAAAAACCTTCCGGGGTTATAGGGTCGTTATTTTCGGATCCTTGCATTAATGCGGCTTTAAAACCGGCTCCGATCTCAACTCCCTTTACGGCGCCGATGCTCATCAGTCCTTTCGCAAGATCGGCATCAAGCTTGTCGAAAACAGGCTCACCAAGGCCGGCGGGAACACCCTTTGCCGTAATTTCCACAATGCCTCCGAGGGAGTCGCCTTTTATTTTAACATCATTTACCCGTTTTTCCATTTTATGAGCAGCCTTTATATCAGGACAAAAGAACATGTTTCCGGATACTGCGTTATTATCACGCACTTTGGCTTTGATTCCTCCAAGCTCAATTGTATACGCACACACGGTTATATTCTCACGCTCCAGCAGTGCCTTTGCGACCGCACCGGCAGCCACCCTTGCAACCGTCTCCCTTGCCGAAGCTCTTCCGCCGCCCCTCCAGTCCCTTATTCCATATTTTGCCTGGTAAGTTATATCGCCATGCCCTGGCCTGAAAATATCCGCATATTTTTTGTACGCTTCCGGGTGAGCATCACTGTTCTTTACCATGATCATGACGGGTGTCCCGGTTGTTCTCCCGTTAAAAACGCCCGACATGATGATTGCCTTGTCCGGTTCCTTTCTTGAAGTGCTTGCTGCCGAACCACCCGGTTTTCGACTCTCCAGCATATCCTGAACAATCTTTTCATCAAGCGGTATTCCGGGAGGACAGCCGTCTATAACAACACCAACCGCTTCTCCGTGCGATTCTCCCCAGGTTGTTATTCTGAACAATGTTCCGAATGAGTTTCCGGGCATTATTGTTTTTCCTTTACAGTTTCAATCAGTTTAATAATATCACGACATATTTCACTTATATCAAGATAATCCGTATCAATATAAAAATCCATCGCCTCTTCATAAAAGCGGTTGCGGATCAATAATATTTCATCAATCTCTTCAAAAGTTCCTTTTGCGGTAAGAGAAGGTCTGAACTCCTTTGTTCCGGTATCTTTTATTATTCTTTCTCTTATTGTCAAGGGTGTTGCCCTGAGCCAGACAACAATTCCTGTTTTCTTCATATATATGGCATTATCGCCGTCAAGAACCGCTCCTCCGCCTGTAGCAATAACATGCTTTTCGAGCGCAGAGATCTCCCTGATGATATTTTTCTCAATTCTCCGGAATTCGTCCCATCCTGACGTTTCAACAATTTCAGAGATTGATTGTTGGGTGCGGTTTACAAGTTCGACATCGGTGTCTGTGAATTTCATACCCAGATTTGCTGCAAGGAGCTTTCCAACCGAACTCTTCCCGGTGCACCGGTATCCAATAAGATATACGTTCATCAATCTCCGCCCGGAATTAATTTTGCTTCTTCGTCTGCTTCGTGTTCTTCGTGGTTATAATCCGCCTTTAACGTACCACTTTTACCGGCCAAGTGTCCCAAGAACATTCCAGAAATCCGGAAATGACTTTTCAACACATTTTTCATCTTTTATAAAAATACCGGGTATCCTGAGGCCTGCAACGGCAAAACTCATGGCAATTCTATGATCGTTGTATGTGTCAATCTCAGCACCTCGGGGGGTTCCGCCTTTAACTACGAGATCTGTTCCGGTACAATTTGCCTCTATACCTGTTTTTGAAAGTTCATTTACAACGGCAGATAAACGATCGCTCTCTTTTGCTTTCAGATGGCCGACATTCTTCATAACAGTGGTTCCTTTCGCAAAAGATGCAACTACAGCAAGGGTTGGAACCATGTCGGGCATATCCGACATATCAGCCTCGATTCCCGAAAGAGATCCTCCCTTTACTGAAATACCGTCTTTTTCAAATGCTATTTCACAACCCATCCTCTCAAACAACTCAGTAAGTTTTATATCCCCCTGGCGCGATTCCTTTGTGATCCCTTTTACCTTAATTTCCGATCCCGTAACGGCGGCAGCAGCCCAGAAATATCCTGCCTGCGAGCAATCCGGCTCAACACAATAATTCCCGGCCCTGTAGCACCTGCGCCCTTCAACACCGAATTTTAAATATCCATCACGTTTTATATCTACACCAAACTTTGCCATTATATCAATTGTCATATCTATATACGGTTTTGATACAGGGCCTTCAATAACTTCTATTTCTACACCTCTCTCCGTGTATGGAGCAATCAAAAGAATAGATGAAAGGAACTGGCTGCTTAAATTGCATTTCAGCTCAATCCGGCCTCCCTTTATTTTTCCGCCTTTTATCACAACCGGCGGACATCCGTTATTTTTAACCGATCGGGCATAAACTCCAAGACTGCTTAAACCATCAAGAAGATCCTCAATCGGACGCTCAGACATGCGGCTTGTCCCTGTCAGCGTATATTCGCCTTTACCAAGAGCGGCAACTCCGGTCAGCAGGCGCATGGATGTGCCAGAATTGCCGAGAAATACCGGTTCATGGCAGGCTTTAAGAGCCCCCTTATTACCGTGAACCATAATTTCCGTTTTAATATCATCAATCCTGACATCCATTTTCCGCAAAGCTTCAAGAGTAAGGAGAGTATCTTCACTTCTGAGGCAGTTCTTTAACGTGCATATTCCATCCGATAATGCCGAGGCAATCAGAAGTCTGTGTGTATAGCTCTTTGACCCCGGCACATTTACTTGGCACTGATTAATTATTCTTGGAATTATTTCGACCATATCTGTATAATATTTTATTTTATTAAATTATGACGCCATTTTTCACTAATATCCGCAGATAGATAGCCCGTTAGTGTGTAGGCTGTTAGCTAATCCGCCAATCAGCGTGGCGGACAACCTGACAGGCTACTGTCTTCAGAGTAAAATTCTGTGTTCATCTGTATCTAAAAAAGAAATCCTCATACAATAAAAATTATTGTAGATTAAAGAGCATTCATAACGGCATTTTTCATAACATCGACCGGAGCTTTTATTCCGGTCCATAATTCAAACTGGAATGCCCCCTGGTGAACGAACATGGAAACACCATCGATCGTAACGCAACCTGCCATTTTAGCTTCTTTCAACAATCGGGTTTTCAGCGGATTATAGACGATATCCATAACGACCATACCCTTTTCAATATATCTTCTTTCTATCGGCATTACATCCGTATGAGGCGTCATTCCGACAGGAGTCGTATTGATTAAAATATCGAATTTCATTTTACCAATATCGTTTAACGGACGAAAATCCGAGGAAAGATCTCCCGCAAGCCGTTCCCCTTTTTCCGTGCTCCGGTTTATGACAGTTATTCTCCCGCCTTCTTTCATTATACAGAATCCTACAGCACGAGCAGCTCCGCCGGCCCCGATGATTGCAATGTTCTTCCCTTTGATCACCGTCTTTTCAGACAAAGCTTTTACCGCGCCAAGTCCGTCGGAATTATATCCCTTAAGGCACCCGTCAATATTTATTATCGTATTTACCGCACCTATTTGTAAAGCAACATCGTCCGCTTTATCCAGATACTTCATTACTTCCATCTTGTGCGGAATTGTTATGCTTGCTCCTTTTATGCCGAGAGTTATTACCGAGATAAGGGCATTTTTTATATTTTTCACGCCAAAGGCGAGATAGACGCCTTTGTAACCGGTAGATTCAAATGCTCTGTTATGCATAACGGGACTTAAGGAATGGGACACCGGATCACCAAAGACTGCATAAACCGAAGTATTTGTGTCGAATATCATTTTATCCCTTTACCGGCCTGCTTTCTTAAACGATCCGTATATGCCTTCACTTGCCAGCGGGTATGATCCAAGGCATTTTAAGAAAAGACAAAGTTTTTTCATTTTATTTATTGTCCCGGCAACAATCTTGTCTTCAACATGCCCTTCAAGATCAACGAAGAAAAAATAACTCCAGTTTTCATGCTTTGTGGGCCTTGACTCAAGCTTAACCATGTTTATCCCTGCTTCGGCAACCGGTTTTAATGCCTTGTACAATGCTCCCGGAACATGAGATGTCACGAACATGATGGAAGTTTTATCGGAACCAGTTCTCTTTATATCATCTTTTCCAATAACAAGAAAGCGCGTAGTGTTCCGTGATATATCTTCAATTTTTGATGCCGCTACCTGAAGATTATAGATGTGCGCTGCTTTGCTGCTTGCAATTGCGGCTGATTTTGGATCATCCGAAGCTTTCTGTGCGGCATGAGCGGTGCTGTCACATTCCACAAGAACAGCTTCTGGAAGCTTCTTCTGTATCCATTTCCTGCACTGGGCAAAGGCCTGAGGATGTGAATAAATTATTTCTATTTCACCCGGTGTATCAGTCTTTGACAGAAGATCGTGGGATATAGGATGATATAATTCAGCGCATATTTTTAAATCCGATTCAAAAAAAAGATCGAGAGTATAGTTAACCGAACCTTCAATGGAGTTCTCAACAGGAACAACCCCATAGTGGCAGGCTTCCTTCTCCACCTCGCAGAATATGTCGCGTATTGTCATCTGCGGAACATAATTGACAGACTGTCCGAAGTAATTTATGGCAGCTATATGTGTAAAAGTGGCTTCAGGACCAAGATAGGCAACCGAATGATTCTTCTGGATTTCACGTGACGCCGCAATTATCTCCGCAAATATGTGATGCAGCGCGCTGTTGCTCAATGGTCCATTATTGAGACTGTTGAGTCTTTGAATCAGATTGCTCTCGCGGGCAATATCAAAAACCTTGTTTCCTTCTCTCTCTTTTACCCGGCCAATCTCTTTTGCAAGAAGAAGCCGTCTATTTATCAACTCCAGTATATTACAATCGATTTCATCAATGGAATTCCGCAAGTCAACGATTCCAGTTTCAGGAGTGTTGCT
>JAHJRK010000087.1 GCA_018830925.1 Pseudomonadota bacterium | reverse complement strand
CTCCCTGTTATTATTCCTGAAGGTGTTGTCGGTCAGGTAATTGACAGTTCAGAGCGTTATTCCAAAATCCTGTTGATTATTGATCAAAACAGCGCGGTTGACGCGCTTGTCCAGCGAAACAGAGCCCGCGGAATCATTAAGGGCATATCTTCGGATCAATGCACATTTAAATATGTCTTGAGGCGGCATGATATTGAGATGGGCGATTCGGTTATTGCTTCAGGACTGGATGGAGTATTCCCCAAAGGGTTGCGTATCGGATACGTTACAGAGAAAGCTGAGGGGAATTCAGGCCTGTTCCAGGAAGTAAGTGTTATGCCCTTTGTTGATTTTGAAAAGCTGGAGGAAGTTTTTATATTGTTGAATCCTTCAAACCGGAATTACTCAGACGATAAATGAAGTATCTTTTCTACACATTCACATATCTTGTTTTAATACTGATTCAGACTACGATTATACATCATTTCCGCGTATTAAGTGGATTTTATGATCTTTTCATTGTTATCGTAATATATCTGGGGCTTTACCGGAATTTGCGGGAGAGCATTCCGGTAATTCTCTTTCTCGGTATTACAATGGATAATCTATACAACGGACCTTTCGGTTTATATATGACCGTTTATTTGTGGCTGTACGCAGCTATCAGATGGAGTTCGGTATATTTCCATGTCAGAAACAAACTGTTCCTGGTTTTTGCTGTTGCATCAGGGGTACTGTTTGAAAATCTTGTTTTCATAGCCTCATTTGTTGTGTTTAATCCAGATTCGCAACTCCCGGGAAACATACCTGAAAACGCATTAGGGCAGATCTTATGGGCTTTTCTTACCGGCCCGTTTTTTCTTGTGCTTATTAACCGAGCATATAATACTTGGAGCGGGGGGGTTAACCCGCATGTTTTCGAGCAAAGCGGGCATGTTTGATGCGGTTGCGGTGTATGGAACTGTAACAGCGAGCGAAATCACCGCTGCTTGTGGTGGAGTGGGCGAGCGAAATAAAAACAGATAAATAGTCCTTACGTTTGAAGATTCCCCGAAGTTTGCTGCTGGGAATCTTCAAAAGTTAAAAATCTTTCAATTGTTATTTTATAGGCAATGAGCAAATTTATAAAAAGTACGGACAGCGAATGGTTCAGGCATCGTTTGTCGGGGGTTATGTATTTTGTTACCGCCGCATTCGTTGTAATTTTTCTGCGTTTATTTTATCTTCAGGTTATCGAGGGAGAGGAGTTCAGGCGGCTTTCTGAAAACAACTGCATACGGCTGCAACGTATAGAATATCCAAGAGGGCTGATTTTCGACCGCAACGGGATTTTGCTTGTTGATAACCGGCCGTCGTTTAATCTCAGTATAGTATTAAATGATGCAAGGCCTGTTAAATTGACGCTGGAGAAGCTTTCTCAATATATTGGTGTGCCTGCCGGGGAATTGGCGTCAAAAGCCGACTGCATAAAAGGCATATCTTCCTACAGGCCGGTTTTATTGAAACAGGACATTGGGCGGAATGCTCTTGCCGCTGTCGAGGCCCATAAGTATGAGCTTCCGGGGGTTTCAATTGATGTTCAGCCTAAGAGATATTATCTGCACCGGAACAGCGCTGCCCACCTCATAGGATACTTAAGCGAAATAAGTTCTAACGAACTGAAAGATAAAAAATATCTCAAAAACAAACCGGGTGATTTTGTCGGCAAGTCCGGGATTGAAAAATCATTTGAAAACTATCTGATTGGAAAGCGCGGGGGACGTCAGGTTGAAGTGAATGTTTCGGGTCAGGTAGTCCGGGTTCTGGAAAATATTGATGCTGAAGCAGGAAACAGCATTTATCTGACCATTGATCAGCGTCTTCAAAAAAAGGCTGAAGAACTTTTGGAAGGAAAAGCAGGGGCTGTTGTGGCAATGGAACCATCTTCCGGCCAGATTTTAGCTATGACCAGCAAGCCTTCTTTTGACCCCAATGAATTTGTATGCGGCCTGACGCATGACGAGTGGAAAATCCTTATATCACAGCCCAACAGGCCGATGGAAAATAAAGCCATTAAAGGAGAGTACCCGCCCGCCTCGACCTATAAAATTGTGACCTCAATTGCGGCTCTGGAAGAAAAGGTTATAGATATAAATACTTCATTTTATTGTCCCGGTTATATTAAATACGGAAACCGGGAATTCAGGTGCTGGAAAAAGGGAGGGCATGGTTCGGTTAATGTAGTCAGAGCTCTGGCAGAATCCTGTGACGTCTTCTTTTATAATGTTGGGCAGAGGCTTGATATAGATAAGCTCGCATGGTATGCGAAAGCCTGCGGTCTTGGCGCTCCGACCGGTATCGGATTTGAGCAGGAGGGCGCAGGTTTAATACCGTCGGCAATATGGAAGAAAAAGCGTATCGGGACTGCCTGGAGCAGCGGAGAGACTCTTTCTGCAGTTATAGGACAGGGTTATAATCTGGTTACCCCCATTCAGATGCTGGTATTGATATCCTCCATTGCGAACGGGGGAAAAAGAATCAAGCCGGTTGTTATGAAAAGAATCGAGACGCCTGAAGGTCGGCTTATTACAGAGAGCAGCCCTGAAATACTGGGTAATATTCCTATAAGCCAGAACACAATTGATATTGTAAGTAAAAGTTTGTGGGAAGCGGTCAATAAAAATTACGGCACAGCGTGGGGCGCTCGCCCGGGTGGAGGAATTGAAATGAGCGGTAAAACGGGGACTGCGCAGGTTTTTGGAAGAAAGGAAGGGGATGACGAAAAAAAAAGAGTGCCTCAGCATTTAAGGCCTCATGCATGGTTCGTTGCTTATGCTCCTTCTTCCGACCCTAAAATTGCCGTATCTGTAATTGTTGAACACGGCGAACACGGATCGAGTACTGCTGCACCGATAGCAAGGGAGCTGATAAGAAGCTATTTAAATCCTGAAAGCGAAAACAGTAACAATGCCGGAGTAGTCGCAGATTACAATATCGTTTATGACGAATACTGACGGCTTCGTAAAAAGTCATTCTGTCCGCCTGAGGCGGATTCGACTATAGAGAATAGTGGCCGTTTTTAATTTGCTCGCTAACCCAGCCGCAAGCAGCGGAGAATTCACTCGCTGTTTCGGTTCAAACAGGATTATTGAATACAATATGATCGACCGCAGACTCATCCAGAACTTTGACTGGAGATTACTTGGCCTGACATTTGTCCTTTCGCTGATGGGTATCATGACTCTATACAGCGCTGTTACTGCCGGAAAATCTAACGTGCAGGATGCTCTATATTTGAAGCAAATCGTCTGGTATTGCGCAGGCTTCGGAGTTATGATCATCTCTTTTTTGTTTAATTACAAAGCATTGGACAGATGGTCTATTCTTATATATGGATTGAGCATTTTACTTTTGGTGCTGGTACTGTTTGTCGGGAAACATGTCGGCGGATCAAAACGCTGGCTGATGGTTGGCCCTTTTTCATTTCAGCCGTCTGAGTTTGCCAAGCTCGCCGTCATTATTGTTCTTGCCCGGTATTATTCAAAAACGGCAAACATTAAAGGTTTGTCGATTGGGGGATTGTTAACTCCTTTTTTATTAAGTATCGTGCCTTTTATATTAATTATGCTGCAGCCGGATCTGGGCACGGCCATGCTTATTTTTCTCATAGCGGCATCGATGTCGGTGTTTATAAAAATTGAAAGAAAAGCATTCATTTATATTATATCAACCGGTGTAATTATTCTTCCGATGGTCTGGTTTTTGCTCAAAGATTACCAGAAGCAAAGAATTATGACATTCTTAAATCCCGAACACGATCCTCTTGGTGCAGGATACCATATTATACAGTCAAAAATTGCTATTGGTTCCGGTATGATTTCCGGCAAGGGGTTTCTTAAAGGCACTCAAAGCGCTCTTTCTTTTCTGCCGGAACAGCATACGGATTTTATTTTTTCAGTTCTTGCAGAGGAGTGGGGTTTTATCGGTTCGCTGGTTCTAATCCTTGTTTTTTTTATGCTGATAACATGGAGTCTCAAAATAACTCACGGATGCAGGGATCCGTTCGGGACTATCCTGTCTTTTGGAATTTCAGCGATGTTGTCTTGGCAGGTGGTTGTTAATACCGGAATGGCTATGGGTTTGATGCCTGTTGTGGGAGTGACTCTGCCGTTTATCAGCTATGGCGGCTCTTCAATTATTACAACTCTTGCAAGCATCGGCATATTGCTTAATATAAGCATGAGAAGATATCTGTTCGAATGATATTTGCCATCACTTAAGACGTATTGAGCTTAACCAATTGTATTTAAAAAGCATAAATTTTTTGTAAAAAACCTTTGACAAGTTGCTGATACTGGTGTTATAGACCGCCAGATTTTACCCATCATTATAAAAATATTATATCTAATATCTGCGATGGAGGGCTTTATATGATTAATGTTGATAAATCTGTTTTTATACAGATCATCAATTTTCTCTTCCTTATCTGGGCTATGAATGTTGTCCTGTACAAACCAATCCGCAAAATTCTTTTGCAAAGAAAAGAAAAAATAGACGGCCTTGAGCAGAGCATTGAAAACTTCGGAAAAAATGCACAGGAAAAAGAAGAAGCTTACGCCTCGGGAATTAAAGAAGCGAGAGTCAAAGGACAGAAAGAAAAGGAAGCCTTGTTATCTGCAGCCCAGAACGAGGAAAAACAATTGATTGAAAAAATAAACAAAAAAGCCCAGGAAGATCTTGTTCAGATGCGTGATAAAATTACAAAGGATGCGGAAAGCGTTAGAATTTCTCTGCAAAATGAAGTTGATACATTTGCCGCAGCTATCGGCCAAAAAATTCTGGGGAGGGTTATTTAATGAAGATGCCTTTTATCAGATTGAAGCGTTGCGCAGCTATTATGCTTTTTGTGTCGGTCCTGTTGCTGTTTTTTGCAGGGGCCGTTTTTTGTTCGTCCGGAGGCGAAGGTGGGCAAAAGGGCGGACCCAAAGGATGGGTGGCAACGGATACGTACCGGGTTATGAATTTTGTTGTTCTGGCTGTTGGTCTTTTTTTGCTCTTGCGGAAACCTGCTTCAGGAGCTCTTAATGATCGCATCAAAGGAATAAAGGAGCAATTGAGCGAGCTGGAATCGAAGAAAGCGGAAGCTGAAAAAAAGCTTGCACAATATAATGATAAGCTTGCTCTTCTTAATAAAGACGCTGAAAAAATTATTGCCGAACAAATAAAACAGGGAAATGAGGCAAAAAATAGAATAGTTGAAGCTGCCGGAGCCGCCGCTTTGAAATTGGAGGAACAGGCTCACCGGAATATTGAGCATGAGTTCAAGCAGGCAAGGCTGAAACTTCAGGAAGAGGTGGTCGAAAAAGCCCTTATAAAGGCAGAAGGGATAATAAAGAGTAAAATAACCGGAAAAGATCAGGAACAACTGGTGAGTGAATATTTAGGGAAGGTGGTGGCATAGTGAAAAATTTAGCTATATCAAGGCGTTATGCTAAGGCGCTACTGCTTATCGGTAAAGAGGACGGAAAGGCCGAAATCTACGGGCAGGAACTGGATCGATTAGCAGGCCTGGTTTCGAAAGAGAAAAGCCTTGAACAGGCGCTGACCAACCCGCTTTATAATGCTGCGGCGCGTAAAAAAGTATTGCAGTTGGTAATTGAAAAGCTGAGCCTTTCAAAAGCGACCAGGTCTTTCCTCTTTCTGTTATTTGATAAGGGTCGAATAGGGTTTCTTGTTACTATCAACGAATTTTATCAGAAGCTGGCCGATGAGCTGAAAAATGTCGCTCGCGCCAGCCTGGTTTCGGCTGCTGAGCTTACATCCGAAACCGTTGAAAAGATCCGTGCTACCCTGTCAAAAAAGACAGGTAAAGATATTGTTCTGGATGTCAGGATTGATCCCGGTCTTATCGGCGGAGTAGTTTCCAGAATAGGTGATCTTGTTTTGGATGGTAGCATCAAAACACAATTGCTCAATATGAGAGAATCTTTAAAAAGGAGTGAGAGTGTATAATGGAATTAAGAGCTGAAGAAATAAGTCAGATAATTAAAGGTCAGATTGCGGATTATGACAAGAAAGTTGAGCTGAGCGAAACAGGAGTTGTCTTGTCTGTTGGTGATGGTATCGCCAGGGTATACGG
>JAHJRK010000538.1 GCA_018830925.1 Pseudomonadota bacterium | reverse complement strand
CCCCCTCATCAAGTTCCTTTAAGCCAGCATCAACCTGCAATTTGAAATACAATTCTGCCATAATGTCGTCAATTGTGACTTCATCTGGTAAAGATTGGATCATTTTGATAACTTCTTTTTTTACCCCTAACATGTTTTTCCCCTCCTTTTGTTTAACTATATCATATAAATAATATTTTTAACAAGCGGTCATAATTTCGTATAACGGGGCGCCCGGGTTCCCGAAGTGTCCCGAAGGGACATTTGGGCATCTGCCGGGAAACCGGCAGATAGGCGCTGTGCCGCGGAGCGGTCAGCGCCGCGCCCTCGGGAACACGGGCGCCCCGATGAGCAGTCAGAGGCGAAGCCGATGACTGCTCATCGTTTCGAGTGCTTGAGAAGGGAGAAGCCTTTGGGTGTTAACCTCAAGCACTCTGTTATCTGCTGGTGCGGGCAATTTCCTTAAAAATAGAACCGTCCCATTTTTCACATTTTTCATGCTTTTTCATGTTTCTGTTAGTTTTTGTTACCAAAGGAGTTTGGTCTTTCATGAATTAAGGCCACTTGAAATTGTCCAACTTGCTTTTAACATCGCTTACTTGCATCTGCAATAAGAGTTCCATGGCGTTTGTCAGTTCCGCTTTTGCTTGGACGTAAGCTGAGGATTTGGGAAGGGCTTCCAATCTACCGTCTATCTCCCGGATTCGTCTGGCCGCTGCCTGGATCTCCGGTGCATTGAAACGCTTGGTAATCATCAGTGTAAGATCCATCCCCTGCTGCCACAATACCTCAATAGCTACGTCTCGCGGCAGTCTCACAGAAGGCGTCTGTCCCAGGCTGACGCCAACGGCAGCATCCCCAAAATCAGGCACTTTGGAATTTGCATCTAATACGCGAACAATGCCATCCCCATCTTCTCGCGACTCATCCACGTGAAGCACCAACAATCCGGTAGAAGGCAGTATGGGGTCACCGGGTAATTTTTGTCGGTTTTCCAGAAGATAATAAGTGCCCCATCGGCCAGGAATCCTGATTACCAGTATTCCCTTGCCGCCGCCCAGTGGCTGTAGTGTAACCGCACGGCTTTCGCCGGGAGTCACCTCCACTACCTGATCATCCTCGATCCATCCCATGCGCAAACGTGTAAACGAAGATATCCCTGGCGGGGGCTCTCCGCGTTTTATAAAATGGCGTGACATCACATCCCACGGTCCCATGAAAATGGTGAATTTTGCATAGGCTTCTCTGCTAAGGGGTCCAACCTTTCCCTGCAAAACCGTGTCATAGAGGTCAGGAATGGGACGCCTGCCTTTTACTACTCCACCCAACGCATGGGCCAAATCATGTACGATATGACCCACATGGGCGTTTTGTGCGACTACGATTATGCCACCGTTAAAGTGTTGTCCGCCGCGTGTTTCAATCCTCTCCATACGCGCTCTTCCGTAACGCATCCCCCCTAATGTTAACATACCTGGATTGGCTGAATAGGCAATCATCCCATAGCCGACACCGGGTCCAGTACGAACCCCAACCACGATGACTATGTGGCTATACTGGGTTAGTACCACATCTCTTTCTGCTGCATTGAAAGCGTCTTCTACAAGTCGCCATACACGTCTGCGATCAACGTTTATATTCTCAGGGGCAATCTTATACTTGTCTAACGGGTGAGGAAGAACGTACCACCCCTTTATGTCTCCTACGAGTGTGGTCTTTCCGTAGGATGCCTTAGCATAGTATCGAGCAGCCTTTTCGAGCACATGTTCCCTGATCTGCTCCAGGGACCTCTCAGGCTTAATGTCAGGGAATGAAACCCCCAGGATTAAGATGCGCTGAACTCCCAGAGCGTTTTGGGCGCGTAGCACTTGTTCGGTTCCCCATTCCCCCTGAGTGGTAGCACAAGCAGAAACCAAGAGAAGCATGCCCCCTAGCAAACCCAATTCCAATGCTCGACGCTTCACACATTTTCTCTCTTCCCCTGCCCGCAATGAGCAGATAACGGGGTTTGCGTGTTTGCGAAGTGCCGAAGGCATTTGGATGGAACGACCGAAGGGAGCGAAACCGCAAACATGCTGTTAGGCGAAGCACCTTCTTCAATATTTATAAGTATCGCTAATTTCCAGAAACTTCTTCTCACATTTCAGAAATGCATCCACAATATCCGGATCAAAGTGTTCACCGCTATCAGACTTAATTCTCTTGACTGCCTCCTCATGTGACAGTTTTCTTTATAAAGCCTTTTTGATCTAATTGCGTCATAAGCATCGCACAGGGCAAAGATTCTTGCCTCCAAAGGAATTTCCTGCCCTTTTAGACCCTCCAGATATCCTTTACCATTATATTTCTCATGATGATATGCACAAATGTTTCTGCCTATAGTAAAAAATGATTGTTTGAGTTTGAATCTATCAATGACGTTCTGGAGTACCTGTTTTCCTATCTGAACGTGTTTCTTCATCTCT
>JAHJRK010000086.1 GCA_018830925.1 Pseudomonadota bacterium | reverse complement strand
TGATGAACCCACCTCCGCCCTCGATCCTGAAATGATCACGGAGGTGCTCGACGTGATGATCGCCCTGGCAAAAGAAGGAATGACCATGATAGTGGTTACCCACGAGATGGGCTTTGCCCGCGAAGTGGCCGATGAAATCATCTTTATGGACGAAGGCAAAATCATTGAAAGAGGCACGGACGAGAGTTTTTTTGCAAATCCAAAGTACGAACGCACAAAGGCATTCCTCAGCCAGATTATAGTCTGAGGCACGGGTTAAGGTGAGATTAAAATGGCAGAGAAAGTTATCGGCATACTTGGCGGTATGGGGCCTGAGGCAACTCTGGATTGCTTTGAAAAAATAATAAAAAATACCCCGGCCGGAAAGGATCAAGACCATCTGCGGGTTATTATTGATTCAAACCCCAAGATACCTGACCGAACCGCTGCGATTCTCGGTAAAGGACCGTCCCCGCTGCCGCTGCTGATAGACGGGTGCAGAAGCTTACAGCATGCAGGCGCCGATTTCATCATTATACCCTGCATCTCAGCCCATTTTTTCCAGGAAGAGTTGCGGCAGAATATAACTCTTCCCCTTGTTTCTGTTTTCGACGTCGTGGCCGCGGAGATTTCCAATGATCATAATGAAATAAAGAAGGTGGGGCTGCTCGGCACCACCGGCACGATACAGGGCGGTCTTTTTCAGAAGAAGCTGAAAGAAGAAGGGATCGAAACCGTTCTTTGCGATTCCAGGATACAGAAGATTGTCATGGCGGCTATCTATGACATCAAAAAATCCCCCGCTAATCGTTCTCGGAAAGCCATTACAGCCAATCTGGCCTCAGCCGCCCAGGCTCTGGTTGATTCGGGCGCCCAGGGGATAATTGCCGGCTGTACCGAAATTCCGCTGGCTTTGAACTCAACGGATGTCACTGTTCCATATTTCGATTCCCTCTTGATTCTGGCTCGTGCCGCGATCCGCAAAGCCGGAGTCGAACCGATACCGATCGCTAAATAGCCCGAAAATAAAAACCGGCATGGAAGTTTTGGCGTCACCTGTTACAGGCTATATAAGTTTTATGAATCTTTTCCTTTATAAACAACAGAAACCTCAACTACAGGAGTTATATTATAGATTTATCACGCTTTTCGCGCAGGCGATACACGGCAGGACAAACACTCATCGAACCACTCAAGTGTCTTTCCAAACAATTGGGCGGTCCGGCTGTTTACATGAAACGGGATGATCTTCTGGGTCTGGCGGGTGGAGGGGCAACAAGACCCGCAAACTCGAGTTTGTGGTGGCTGATGCTATGCAAAAAGGCAGCTACACGCTGATTATCTGTGGAGCTATTCAATCAAACCACTGTCGCCTGAATTTGGCGGCAGCCGCTAAAGAAGGGCTTGAATGTCATCTGGTATTGGAAGAACGAGTGGCAAATTCTTATAAACCGAGGGCGAGCGGAAACAATTTTCTGTACCATCTTATGGGGGAGCGGCCAGCATCAAAGTGGCGCCGGGCGGCAGCGACATGTTGGTCGCCATGCAGGATGTTGCCGGCAAACTGCGAGACAAAGGGAAAAAACCATACAGCATTCCCGGCGGAGCTTCTGACGAGATCGGCGCTCTCGGCTATGTCGCCTGCGCTCAGGAAATACTGATCCAGTCCTTTGAGCAGGACACTTCGATCATGTTATGTGCGCCAGCGGCAGCGCCGGAACTCATGCTGGTTTAGTGACCGGCTTTATCGGCAGCAACAGCCGGTTGTGGGGATTAATGTTTCCAGACCCAAAGATATACAGGAAGGCCAGGTTTTTTCACTTGTCAAAAAAACCGCTGACTTGCTGGAAATCCAGCAGACCATACCACGGGATGCGGTCGTTTGTTTCGATGATTACGTTGGTCCCGGATACTCGCTGCCTTCTGCTGCCATGGTGTAGGCTGTCAAACTAGTAGCGCGGACCGAGGCTATTTTAATGGACCCCCGTGTACACAGGCAAGGCCATGGCCGGTATGATTGACCTCATCCAGAAAGGCTACTTCAGTCCTGCTGAAAAACTGTTATTTATTCACACCGGATGATCGCCGGGACTTTACGCCTATCTTGATACTTTATGGAATGACATTTAAAATTATGTCTCGCAATAATTCGTATATGATGGACTCGTAATAATTCTGTTCCACTTTTCCGAAGCCGCCAGAGATATGGGAAATATTTTGAACCAAAACAGCGCATTCCCCGCTGCTTGCGGCGGGGCTAGCGAGCAAATTAAAAACAGATTATATTCCTTACGGTCGAAGATTCCCCGTCCGCTCTGCGGCGGAGAGCTTCAATTTTCAAAGCTACAAATCCAATCCCTTTTCGGCAAAGGCAAGATTCATGTTTCGCACATGGCGCAGGGTTCCGGAATAAAAGTTTACCGCGCAACGGAAGGGTCTGTGAAAGAGAACCTTAACCTTGCCAAATCAGGACTTCTTCCCGAGTTCGAATCAGAGCACACTTGTGCCGGGCACGGAATCATGGGAAAATGCGTTCATTAGATCTTGTAGCGGCAAAATTGACCTCTTCATAAACACTATCAATTTTCACCACGCAAGCCACGAAGAGCGTAAGAGAAGAAAAATATAAAATAATTCACCACGTTTGTTAAGATGACTTCATATCAATCATATCATAAAGAGCAACTGGAAGCTCTCTTAATGGTTGCCGGGCATCTCGGTACTCCGGAATCGCTGATCAGGCATCAACTACTCGACATGACAGCCGGATATCTCTCCTTTCGTTGTGATGCGGATGATTTCCTGACTGAATATTTCAGTGATATCTGCACAGAAAAATGCTACCGGAGCAATATTAGTGCCTGCTGTTCGCGTGAAGGGATAATTACTTTTTTTGCAGATGTTGTTATTAATCTTCTGGTCTCAGGGCCTGAGGAGATTCCGGAGCTGCGGGCAGTTCTAGAAAAAGAGAACAGGGGTTTTAAATGCGTATATCTCGGAAAGAAAGGATGCCTTTGGCGCGTAAAACCTGTAGTCTGTGAAATGTTTCTCTGCGATACCTCAAAGAATAAACTCTTCAGCAGGAAGCCCGGATTGGTTCAGGAGTGGAAGGCTCTGAAAAAGAAAGAAAAATCCTTCACATGGCCCGACAGGCCAGTTTTGTTTGATAAAATCGAAAGTTATTTTAAGGCAGCGGGTTTTTCCTCATCTCTTATGTACATGCACAACAGCCCGGGTTTATTGCGGGTCAAAAAGCTTGCAAAGATGAGGGATGCCTGAAATACTTCTCTATTTTATATGAAGGTGTTCAGACAAAAGGGCATCTTCTCAATTATTAAAGATGCCCTTTTAACGTCGTGGAAAATTAGATTTTCACCACGTTCGTTGCTGCAGGTCCCTGTTTGCCCTCTTCTATGTCAAAGCTGACACGGTCGCCCTCAGCAAGTGTCCTGAAACCTGACATTGTGATTGCTGAATGATGAACAAATACGTCTCCGCCTTCTTCCTTTTCGATAAAACCGAAACCTTTTTTATTATTGAACCATTTTACAATACCTGTTGCCAAAATAAATCTCCTTTTAAAAAAAACTGTTTTTAATGCATGTCAAAGATTTAATATCCTTTACATGATGCTGAAGTGACTGGTGAATGTCAGTCACATTCTGGGTATGCCTATAATATGTTATGATAAACGTCAAGCAAAAAAACTGCTTAAATCATTTTGCATACGGAATTCATTCCCATTTGTCCTCACCTTTATTCTCCAGATCGATATATTCGGGATTAACATTACTTTTCGCATTTTTTATAGATACTTTTTCAGCAGCAAAAATGCTGATTAACCAGCTTACAATGCTTATGAGTAGCGAACCAAATACAGCAGCCCAGAATCCATTTACATTAAAACCCGGTATAAGTTTAGAAGTTATAATCAGCATAAAAGCATTTATTACGAACGTAAAAAGGCCAAGACTGATAATATTTACAGGAAGAGTTAAAATTAATGCAATCGGTCTCAGAAAAACATTTAAAATACCGAGAACGGCAGCAGCAAGAAAAGCCGACAAAATACCGTCAACGCTTATTCCATCAACAAGGTAGGAGGTTACCATTATTGCAGCAGTAAGAGTGAGCCATTTAATTGTAATTCTGATCATTGATTATTTCCTGAGAGAGCCTGTTTCATCAAATTTGTTTATTCAAAAAAGTTAACCTGAGTTATGCCCTCATTCTTTCTGATGATTTCTCTTATCTCGTTTTGAATTTTAATATCGGTTACATGTTCAACTGCCGAAACGAAAAGGCCGTTTGAGTCTCTCTTTTCCTTCCAGCACAGAATATATCCCGGAACATTGGCGTAAGCACAGCCGCCTGCGCCACAACAGGTTGTGTCGAAGATGGCGCAGCCTGTTACGTATAAAATATCACGGTTATCAAGAGGAATGCGGACTTCTTTTGTC
>JAHJRK010000085.1 GCA_018830925.1 Pseudomonadota bacterium | reverse complement strand
GCGGGAGCTCACGGGAAAACTACGACTACATCACTTATAGCTTCGGTCCTTGCAAAAGGAGGCCTTGATCCTACGGTAGTCATAGGGGGCAAATTAAAAAGCATCGGTTCAAACGCACTTTTGGGACAGGGTAATTTTATCGTGGCGGAGGCGGATGAAAGCGACGGTTCTTTCCTTAAATATTCTCCTGCCATAGCCGTAGTCACCAATATTGACAGGGAGCACCTCGATTTCTACAAGGATATTGACGACATAAAAAATGCGTTTGTTGAATTCATCGACCGGATACCTTTTTACGGCCTTGCGGTGCTCTGCCTGGACAACAAATTTGTTCAGGATATCATTCCGAAGATAAAAAAACGCTACACCACTTACGGTATGAGTTCCCAGGCCGACTTTCATGTCAACAATATTTCTATTGAAGGACTGAAAAGCAGATATAAAGTTTACCGTCACGGAAAGGCTCTGGGAGAAATCGTCCTGAATCTCCCCGGAATTCACAATGTATATAATTCCATGGCCGGCATCGCAGTCGGCATGGAACTCGGAATACCCTTTGATATCATAAAGAACGCGCTTGAAACTTTGCAGGGAGTTCAGCGCAGACTTGAAATAAAGGGAGAGGCACAAGGTATTACTATCGTAGATGATTACGGGCATCATCCGACTGAGATCAAAACAACATTGCAGGCTGCAAAGGAGAGCTGGCCGGACAGACGCATTGTAGTCGTCTTTCAACCGCACCGTTATACAAGAACAAAGGCGCTCTTTGATGATTTTACCCGCGCTTTCTATCAGTCCGATCACCTTGTGATTCTCCCGATATATTCAGCGGGAGAAAAAAAGATTGAAGGGGTCGATTCGGCTTCATTGTGCGATGGAATTGCCTCCCACGGCCATAAGGAGGTTACTTACATCGAAGGGCACGAAAACGCAGTAACACATCTTAACCGCATATTAAGAAAAAACGATGTCCTGCTGACACAGGGTGCGGGAGATGTGTGGAAGGTCGGCATGGCGGTTCTTGATTCTTTAATGAAACAGAAAAAAAGGAATGCAAAAAAGTAAAATGCTGCTTGATCAGGATTCCAAAAACAATCTTAAAAATCTGTTTGGAAGCTGTATCGGATTTGACGAGCCGATGTCAAGGCATACTTATTTCAGGGTCGGCGGACCTGCCGAAGCATTTATCGTGCCTGAAAACATTAAGCAACTTGCGGAAATAATAAGCTGGTCAAGAGATAAAGGCATTCCATACATTGTGATAGGGGACGGATCAAATCTGCTTATAAAAGATAACGGAATACCTGGAATCGTTATTCTTCTCACAAAATGCTTAGACAAAATCGTTTTTTCCGGGAAAGAGAAAGAACCGGTTCTTGTTACGGCTATGGCCGGCGTAAGGACACAGACACTATGTCGTTTCGCAATCAGGGAAGGGTTATCGGGCATGAACTTTGCGCTCGGAATCCCCGGAACTGTCGGCGGGGCAATTATGATGAACGCAGGTACGTCGTACGGCTCGGTATCAGATATCCTCGACTCGGTGAATGTCATGATATCCTCCGGTGCGCTGCTGAAAATAACAAAGGAAGAGATGGCGTTTTCATACAGGAAGCTTTCCTGGAATAATAATCTGACCAATAGATGTCAGGGAGCGCCTATAATAATTGACGGTAGTTTCAGGCTCTGCCTGTCCGATCCGGTTCTGCTTGAAAAAGAGGCCGGGAAGATCTTGAAAAAGCGGCGGGAGAATCAGCCGGCTGAAATGCCGAGCGCGGGATGCTTTTTTAAAAATCCTCCTGCAGGCAAAACTGCGGGACAGCTTATCGACATGGCCGGCCTTAAAGGTGCCAGGATTGGCGGGGCGGAGATCTCGGCAAAACATGCCAATTTTATTATAAACACAGGCAAGGCATCGGCATCCGATATACTTGACCTTATGCAATTGGTACAGAAAAAAGTATTCGACAGATTCAATATTACACTTGAACCGGAGGTTATAATTGTTGGAGTTTAGAAAGAGGAAGAAAATATTTCACAGGAAAAGATATAACAGAAAGAAGGGCGCCGGCATCAAAGAGCGAATTCTCTTTTATTTGAAGGCGGGCCTTGCAGTCGCGATTATCCCGGCTCTCAGCCTGTTATGCATATTCGGATATGACTTTCTTACGCAGTGCGATTATTTCAGGGCAAAAACACTTGAAGTTGAAGGAAACAGAGTCTTATCCGAAGAAGAAATAATAAAAGAGTCCGGAATAAATATTGGAGATAATATCCTATCCATCAATATTTCAATGGTCAGAAAAAAAATCATGGCAAACCCATGGGTGGCTGAAGCCGAGATTGGCAGAAAAATACCTTCGGGAATAGTAATAAAAATTGAAGAGCACAAATGCGTAGCCGTTCTCGATCTTGGAAAAGAATTTTTACTCAATGAGAACGGAGAAATATTCAAAGAAAAAGCCGCCGCAGATCCGGGAGGGATTCCGGTAATACAAGGCCTGACATTTTCAGATTTGAATTTAAGTGATACGAGGCGAACTGTGGCGTTTAATGCGGTAATGAACGTACTGAAACTGGGACGACAACCCGAAAGCATTCTTCCTAACAACGAGATCAAACTGATTCGTGTCGACAGGGAAATCGGCCTCACAATTCATGCTTTCGATGAAACTAAAACCATCAAGCTCGGATATGACAACTATCATGAGAAGTATGAAAGGCTGAAAAACGTTCTTCATTACGTT
>JAHJRK010000537.1 GCA_018830925.1 Pseudomonadota bacterium | reverse complement strand
TTCCCATTATGATGCCTTCCGCGGCACCGTTGTTTATTTCAGGGTCCTTGAAGGAAGGATCCGGACGGGAGATGTCATAACTTTCATGTCCAACATGATCTCTCACAAGTCTGAAGAGATTGGAATATTTCAGCTTAAACGCATTCCGAAAAAAGAAATTTCGGCCGGCCAGGTCGGATATGTTATTGCGGGCATAAAGTCCGTTACTGACACCAGGTGCGGCGATACCATAACTTTAAAAAACCGTCCGGCAGACAAACCTCTCCCCGGATTTAAAGATGCAAAGCCTGTTGTTTTTTCATCAATATATCCTGTTGCAGCAGATGAATACCAGGAGCTGGCAATAGCCATAGAGAAACTCAAATTAAATGACGCCTCCCTGATTTACGAAAAAGACATGTCTGTTGCCCTGGGATTTGGTTTCAGGTGCGGTTTTCTCGGGCTTCTTCATCTTGAGGTTGTGCAGGAGCGTCTTGAACGCGAATTTGATCTTTCCCTGATCCTGACAGCGCCCTCTGTTCAGTATGTCCTTATAATGAACGACGGCACTGAAATGATAATCGACAATCCGTCTCTTTATCCGGATCCAACCAGAATCGGAAGCACAAAAGAGCCCTATATTCGCGCCGCTGTTATCGTACCGGACAGGTACATGGGTGCCGTTATGAAGCTCTGCCTTGACAGGCGCGGAATCAATAAGAATTACCAGTATCTGACAAGCAACCGGCTTGAGATGATATTCGAACTTCCGCTTGCCGAAGTGATTTTCGACTTTCATGACAAGCTCAAGTCAATTACTCAGGGGTACGGATCTTTCGACTATGAAATAATCGATTTCAGGGACACCGACCTTGTTAAAATGGATATTCTGATTAATGGTGAACGTGTTGATGCCCTGTCCCAGCTAGTTCACAGCGAAAGGGCCGTTGAACGGGCAAGAATGGCCTGTGAAAAGCTTCGTGAAGAGATTCCAAGGCAGATGTTTAAAATAGCTATCCAGGGAGCGATCGGGGCCAAGATAATTGCCAGATCCACGGTTTCCGCTTTCAGAAAAGATGTTACTGCAAAATGCTATGGAGGCGACATCACCAGAAAACGGAAGCTCCTCGAAAAGCAGAAAAAAGGGAAAAAACGGATGAAGATGGTAGGAAAAGTCATGATTCCGCAATCGGCATTCCTGTCGGTTTTAAAGACGGATTCGGACTAATTTATTATAATGACGGAGAGGTGATGGGTAAAACAATCGCTGAAAAAATTTTTGAATCGCATATCGTAGATAATCCATGTGATGATATTTATATAATCAGGCTTGATGCCGTTTTCTGTCATGAGATTACCACTCCAATCGCTATAAATGACCTTGTCGCACGGGGCAAAGACCGTGTTTTTGACCCCTCCAGAATAAAGGCTGTAATCGATCATGTAACACCCGCAAAGGATTCTAAAACCGCCGAACAGGGCAGGATAATAAGAGAATGGACAAGGCGGCATAAAATAAGGGATTTTTTTGATATAGGCAGAAACGGAGTTTGTCATGCAATCTTTCCGGAAAAAGGCTTCGTAAGGCCGGGCTTTACCATAATAATGGGAGATTCCCACACCTGTACCCATGGAGCTTTCGGGGCTTTTGCCGCAGGAGTTGGAACAACAGACCTTGAAGTAGGTATCCTGAAAGGCGTATGCGCGTTTAATTATCCAAAAACAATAAAAATAAATGTAACCGGCAAAATTCCTACAGGGGTATATGCAAAGGATATCATTCTTTCTGTCATAGGCCGCATTGGGGTAAACGGTGCGACCAATAATATCATGGAATTCACCGGCCCTGTGGTAGATTCACTGAGCATGGATGCGAGAATGACCATTTGCAACATGGCCATAGAAGCAGGCGCGACTTGTGGAATATGCGCTCCGGACATGACTACCGTAGAATACCTGTGGGACTTTATAAGGGATGAGTACAAAACAAAAGACGAGGCTCTTGAGGCGTTTCAGAAATTCTGTTCCGATCCAGATGCTACGTATATGGATATAATTGACCACGATATTTCAAGACTCGAACCCATGGTTACTTTCGGATACAGGCCTGATAATGTGAAGCCTGCCAGAGAGATGGAAGGAACAAAAATAGACCAGGTATATATAGGTTCATGCACAAACGGCAGAATGGATGATTTAAGGGCCGCGGCAGAAATTTTAAAGGGAAACAGAATACACGATTCCTTGAGGGGTGTCGTTTCGCCTGCTACTCCTAAAATTTACCGGCAGGCCCTTGATGAAGGAATAATAAGTATTTTCCTTGAAGCCGGATTTTGCGTAACAAATCCCACCTGCGGAGCCTGCCTCGGAATGAGCAACGGAGTCCTTGCCGAAGGTGAAGCCTGCGCATCGACTACAAACAGGAACTTCATCGGGCGTATGGGAAAAGGCGGAATGGTGCATCTTATGAGCCCTGCCACGGCTGCGGCAACCGCCATTGCAGGTTACATAACCAATTCAAAATTATACAACGGCAGATAAAAAAATATGAAAACTTTCAGCGGAAAAGTGCTTTTCCTTGACAGATCGGATATTAATACGG
>JAHJRK010000536.1 GCA_018830925.1 Pseudomonadota bacterium | reverse complement strand
ATTCAGGCTTCTTTCAAGGGGGGCGGCCGCCCAGAAAATGGCAGGCTATGTCAGCTATATCGGTGGTCCGCGTATCTCCGGCCAGGCGGACGGCCCGGATGAATTCCATCTTGTAATAATAGACAACGGCCGGACGAAAATACTTGCAGATGAAGAATTCCGGGAGATGCTCTGCTGCATAAGATGCGGAGCGTGTCTTAACATGTGCCCGGTTTACGGCAAGATCGGAGGGCATGCATACGGGCATGCCTATTCAGGTCCGGTTGGCGCCGTTGTGACACCCCTTCTTGTCGGAATAAACAGAGCAAAAGACCTGTGCCTGGGAGAAACGCTGTGCGGCGCGTGCAAAGATGCGTGCCCTGTCGACATAGACCTTCCGCGGATGCTTCTTCTGCTGCGGTCAAAACTTGCCGACGGGGATTTGAAGTGGAATGTCAGGAGGGATAATACCGGAGAAAAGATACTCTACGGCATATGGTCGGAGATTGTGCAGAGACGGTGGGCTTATGATGCGATGCTCAGTCTTTCTCGAAAAGGACTGAGACTTTTTACCGGTAAAGAGGGCATGATTTCAAGCCTTCCGTTTTTTCTGAAAGGATGGACAGACAGCCGTGACATGAAACCTCCGGCGCCGGAAAGTTTTATACGGCAATGGAAGAAGTCTGAAAACCAAAGAAGGGTTAAGTGAACGATAACGGGCAGGCAAAATTTATAAACAATATAAGAAAGGCTCTATGTGTTGACGGGAAAAAGGCTCGTCCCGATCTTTTTTGCCTAAAATCCGATGAAGAGTCGATTGAAGAATCTGTGCTTATCTTTGACAGAATCGGCAACCGTTCACGATATTCAAGACTTCAGCTGCTTGGAAAACTGATTGATGCGGCAAAGCCTGTAAATCTTGATGTAATTCCCGTTAAAACCTTACCGGATGCGGCGCAGGAGATTGTAAAACTTGCCTGTGAAAAGAAGCCGGAATGGGGGGATGCAAAGAGTGTTGCCTTGTGGACGCATCCTATTATCGAAGAAATGAATATCAGGGAGATTCTCCGGAAACGTGATATCGGAATAATCTTTTCGAATCAGCCGGATGCCGGGAAGACCGAAAGGGACAGGCATATAAAAGAATCGGCCGATTCTTTCATAGGGATTACATCCGCCGACTACTGTGTTGCAGAAACAGGGACACTTGTCCTGAAAACAGCGCCAGGTAATGAGCGTATTGTTTCACTGCTTCCCTCGATTCATGTAGCGGTCATAAAACTTGAGCAGGTCATAGCCGACTTTAAAGAGCTTTATACTCTTCTTGATAAGGATCTTAAGGATAGGCCGGAAGGAATAGAAAACGGCATGACATTTATAACCGGTCCGAGCAAAACAGCCGATATCGAGGCCACGATGGTTCACGGAGCCCACGGCCCCCGCGAAGTATATATTTATGTTGTAACAGGAGACTGATCCCCGGTTTCGATTTCTTTTTCGGTTTGAACCGTTCAAACTGATGGAGCATGTACGGCATTGCCCATGCCGCACCTTGAACCCTTGAATCCTGGATAGGATTACCAGCTCTTTTGGAGGTGATCTTTATTCCTTTTTCGTATTACATTATGCTGCCTTCAGCTCTGATGTACAGTGAGGGCAGCGGGTGGCTTTGATTGAAATGACCGACAAACAGTGCCGGCATTCCTTTGTAGCCGCGGGGGCTGGTGCAGGTTTCGTGCGCTGCAATTTATTCGCGAATCTGATCACGAAGAAAATTACAAGAGCAACAATCACGAAATCAATCAGCGTATTGAAAAATATTCCGTAGTTGATCGTCGGTATCCCTGCTTTTTTTGCCTCAGCAACAGACGCATAAGGAGTTCCGGAGAGGTTCAGAAAAAGATTGCTGAAATCAACCTTGCCGAGCACCAGTCCTATCGGCGGCATTATGATATCATTAACCAGTGAAGTCACAATCTTGCCGAAAGCGCCGCCTACAATAACTGCTATCGCAAGATCAAGAACATTTCCTCTCATGATGAATGCTTTGAATTCCTTAAACATATGTCTCCTTTCGTATTATAGCGTCTAAGTAGTGACTTATTACGAAGGCGTCAGTTTTTCAATGTCACAATATCTCCAACCTTTATATCTGTTGCGCCTGAAGATATTTTCCCGTACGAAAAATCTTCATGAATTTTATCAACTACAATTTCACCGGTCTTTATTTTTTCCTGTCCTATCTTTTTCTTTGTTACGGGATGGATAAGTTCCTCTCCAATCCGGTAAACCTCAAAACGTGAACCTTCACCAACCATGTTCTTTCCGATATCAATGATTACGGTCTCACCATCCTTTTTGATAATATATCCGTCGAGAGGGAAAAGGGTTTTTATTTTTTCATTCAACTGGATTACCGCCTGGGATGCGGCTTCGATCATAATGCCGGCCTTTTCAGCCTTCGTTGTGCCGCCGCCGATGGGATTAAGTATATTCAATCCCACTGATCCGGGATCAAAAGATGTAGAGCTGCGATCTGAACTGCCTTTCCCTTCCGCACCGCCTGTGGCTATTCCTGTTTCCATATCTATTATCCTGACCACGAGCTCAACAATTGCTTTTTGTTTTCCGAAATCGACAATGAAGCTGCTTTTTGCCTCTTCAGAAGAGCAGAGTGTTATGTTTCCGGAAATCAGATATTTTGCTCCTGTCAGTTTCCCGAATTTTATTGCGTTATTGGGATCGGTCAGGCCGGACATCTGCAACTTTGTTTCTTTTAACACATTTGTCAGTTGCTGCCGTTCCACGATATGAAAATTCTTGTTTTTTGCGAGCTCGGTTATGAGCATTTCCGTTACGGCATCCTCGATGTTGCAGCCTGAATTTCCCGATATGTTTTTAAAGGGTAGCACTGCAACATCTTTTATTGCTGATGCAGGCGCGTTTTTCGGCAAAATGCAAATACAGATCAGAGTCACGATAAGCAGTAATTTGATATTTTTTTGATTTAAGAGCACAGAAGCCATTTTTAAAAATCTCATTTTGCCTCTCCTGTTTGAAATTTATGATTGTTATAAAAAACGTTGAAATGTATTTCACTTCAATTCCGGGATATCAGGTGACTCGAGTTACCGGTTTCTGCCGATTATAATTTAATTGTTTGCGATTAAATAACATAAAACAGTGTATCGGGTCAATGAAGGGCAAAAACAACCAGTTTTATTCAATTTCATCACGTTAAAATCGCTAAGCCGGGGTTTAAAAAATAACCGTAACATTGAAATGCCGTGACCGGCATAAGGAGCCGTAACGAAATGGTCAAAAATATAATGGATATTTCGTAACGGCTCCTAAAGCCTGCACAAACGGGCGATAATTTCATCCTGGGCTTCTTTTGAAAGGTCGGCGAAATAGGCGCAGTAGCCGGCGACTCTTACCGTAAGCCATTTATAATCGTCAGGATTTGATTGTGCATTTCTTAGAATCTCAGGTGTCAGGGCATTGAACTGAACCTGCATCCCGCCCTTTTTGAAATACCCGTTCACAAGAAGGTCAAAAAGCTCAAAACCCCGTTTGTTGTCAATAATTACAGGATCGAGCCCCATCTGAAGATTTATGCCGTTTGCGGCCTTTGTAAAATCTACCGAGGATACCGAATTCAAAAAAGCCGTAGGACCTCTGTCTGATGACTCGGCGGCCGGGGTTATCCCGTTTGACAGCGGCATTCCCGACAGTCTCCCGGAGGGAAGGCCTGAAACATATTTCCCGAAGGCGATATGCGCCGTAACGCTGTAGAAACCGGGTATGTAAATCCCGCCCCTAGGATTTTTGTGTTTTGTAACTTCATCGGAATATATGCCTGCAACAAGTTTTGCGTAACGGTTTCCAGGTTCATCATCACGTCCGTACCTGGGAGCCTTGTTGAGTATCAGTTGTCTTATCTCCTCCCGCCCCTCAAAGTTATTTCTCGCTGCTGCAACAAGCTCAGACAGGCTCAATTTCTTTTCCTGATAAACAAGCCAGTCGATTGCAGCGAGCGAATCGGCAACATCGGCAACGCCTACTCCCTGAACGCCGGTGAAATTATATTTGGCGCCTCCGGCAGTGACATCAAATCCTTTTTCAATCGGCCCGTCAATCAATGAAGAAAGAAGAGGCGACGGATAATAATCCCTGTGGGTCTCTCCAAGAAGGTTGGTTCCGTCAACCATCATCCTGACCACATATGCCGTCTGAAGCCTGAATGCGTTAACTATATCGTCCATGCCTGTAAAATTTTTCATATCGCCTGTTTCGGGACCGATTCTTTCTTTAAGCAGAAGTGATTTCCCGTTGTTTAATGCAAGTTCAAGGCACAGGGGAAGATTTACAAGAGCCGAATCGGTTGCGCCCATAGTCTTTCCCTGCGGATTCGGCTCAACGCATCCGAGAGGAGCATAATCTCTTGCGTCCTCCAACGAACAGCCTGCTTTTACAAGCGATGCTATGATGATGTCGTCGTTGTAAACGGACGGATGGGGCGAGCCTGAAGAAATAGAATCATAAACACTTTTTTTGAAGTCTTTCGGTGTTTCTTTGTGAAATCTTGCATAAAGGTTCGGAAGAGGAGTGGCGAGATCTTTGACTGATTCGAGAATGATACCGGAGAGTTCATTTGTTGCGTCACGCCCTTCTTCATCGACACCGCCTGTGCATAAACCCTGGCTGGTGAGAAGACCGCTGAAGTATTCATTGAACTTGCCCGGGTAAAACGGGAGAAATTCGCAAACCTTGAGGAATAAACACTGCAAAAGTTCGCGCGCGCTTTCAGGGGTTATTTCTTTAGACGCGATTCCTTTTTTGTAAAGGGGATAAAGATACTGGTCCATTCTTCCGAAAGAGATGGCATTGTCATAATTCTCCTGGTAGAGAGTTAAATGAGTAAACCATATTGACTGAAGGGCTTGATGAAAATTTAAAGGGGGATTCATAGGAACCGCTCTGCAGTTT
>JAHJRK010000084.1 GCA_018830925.1 Pseudomonadota bacterium | reverse complement strand
GTGAAGATATGATCGATTCGAGCATTATCATTCAGGGATCGTATTCCTGACACCTAAGGATACCAATTATGGACGGCCAGAACAGGTTTGATCTGGTCAAGTAAAAACAGACACCTGGTTAAGCTGCTTTTGTCAAAGTAGAGTTCTTTTAAAAAACAGGAGAATTCAACTTCAAAGTGCACCTTGAATTTACCTGACGGCGGGTTTATTATGCTTGCGTGCAGAGTGTACCAGAGACGAAAATCTTTTCGCGTGTTGTGTTTTGTGACATAAGCGCAGAAACAGAAAATTGTTTTAATCGCAGAAAAGAAAGGGTTAAAGCATAAAGGCGCGAGGCGCGAGGCCAGAGACGTGAGGCGTAAGGCGTGAGTCGCAAGTCGGATAATGAATCGTGGGCCTTAACACTTTTTTCTTTAAGGAACCGTTTTAAATATGGGAGAATTTTGAATGAAGATACTTGTGGGTTACGACGGATCAAATGCTGCAAAGGAAGCTTTGTCGGTTGCAAAAAAACACGCCAAGGCCTTTGGCGCCGAAATATTTGTGGTTTCATCAATGGTAGGAGGCCCTGAAGTCCCAAGACAGGAGTTTGAAAAGGCCGAAGGAGAATTAAGATATTCACAATGCTATTTTTTAGATGATGAAATTCCCTGCACCACAAGGTTTCTTGTCAGGGGAATGACTCCCGGTGAAGATCTCGTCCGGTTCATTGAAGAGAACGGTATTGATGAGGTAGTAATTGGCATAAGAAGAAGGTCAAAGGTCGGAAAACTGCTTTTCGGTTCTACTGCCCAGTATGTTATTCTGAACGCAAAATGCCCGGTGGTTACTGTGAAATAGTGGAAAGGCATAAGGCGAGAGGCGCGAGAGACAAAGGGGCAAAGAGAACATCGAATATCGTACATCATACATCGAACTTCGAAGTGCGATATTCGAAATTCGGTTTTTATCGATATTCGAAGTTCGGTTATTTAACTTCTGAAAAGAATGCCGCCTTGAAGAATTCTCTGTTCATCCTTGCTATGTTAACTATTGAAATCTCCTTCGGACACTCGGCTTCGCATTCTCTCTCGTTTGTGCAGTTTCCGAATCCGAGTTCATCCATTGCCCGAACCATGGCAATGGCCCGCGTTGCCGCTTCCGGCCTTCCCTGGGGAAGAAGGGCGAGCTGTGAAATCTTGGCGCTTGTAAAAAGCATGGCCGAAGCATTCGGACATGCCGCCACGCAGGCTCCGCACCCTATGCATGCCGCGGCATCCATTGCTTTTTCCGCCGTATCCTGCGATATCGGTATTGCATTGGCATCAGGCGCTCCGCCGGTATTGACGGAAACATAGCCTCCCGCCTGTATTATTTTATCAAGAGCGCCACGGTCTACTACAAGATCCTTTATTATTTTAAACGCCCTTGAACGCCATGGTTCAATAACTATCGTATCGCCATCCGAAAAATGGCGCATGTGGAGCTGGCACAGAGTTGTCCCCTTTTCGGGACCGTGAGGCCGGCCGTTTACAACCGTTCCACACATGCCGCATATTCCTTCACGGCAGTCATGGTCAAAAGCTATCGGCTCTTTGCCCTCGATGGTAAGCTGCTCGTTAATGACATCGATCATTTCCAGAAAGGACATGTCCGTGGAAATATCTCCGGCGTTATATGTCTCAAGTCTTCCCATGGAATCCGGCCCATTCTGGCGCCAAACCTTGAGTGTTAAATTGAGAGTCTTTGTCACTTGTAACTCCTTTGTGTTAATTTGACATTTTCAAAAGCAAGCTGCTCCTTGTTAAGTTCGGGATCTTTCCCTTCGCCTTTATACTCCCACGCTGAAACATGGCAGAAGTTTTCGTCGTCGCGCCTTGCTTCATTCTCTTCTGTCTGATAGCCTTCGTTGAAATGGCCTCCGCATGATTCCCTGCGGGCAAGAGCGTCTATAACCATCAATTCTCCGAATTCGAGAAAATCGGCAACCCTCCCGGCCTTTTCAAGGCTCTGGTTGAAGTCTTTGTCCGAACCTGGAACAAGAACATTTTCCCAGAACTCGCCTCTTAAATCCCGAATAAGCTTTCTTGCCTTTATCAGGTCTTCGTCGTTTCTTGACATGCCGCAGTATTCCCACATGATATTTCCAAGCTGCCTGTGGAAATCATCGGCTGTCCTTTTGCCTTTTATGGAAAGAAGTCTTTTTACGCCGGATTCGATCCTGTCTGCGGATTCTTTGAATGCAGGGTGATCGGTCGATACCTGCTTTTTCGTATTTGCCGCAAGATATCCGCCTATCGTATAGGGAATTATGAAATAACCGTCCGCAAGACCCTGCATGAGAGCGCTTGCCCCCAGACGGTTTGCGCCGTGATCAGAAAAATTGGCCTCTCCAAGAACGAAAAGGCCATCAATGGTACTCATGAGGTTATAATCAACCCAAAGCCCGCCCATTGTGTAGTGGACCGCAGGATAAATCATCATCGGGGTTTCATAAGGATTTTCGGCAGTGATTTTTTCATACATCTGGAAAAGATTTCCGTATTTTTTCGTTATCACATCTCTGCCGTCCCTATTTATTGCATCTGCAAAATCGAGATAGACAGCAAGTCCTGTTTCCCCGACCCCTTTTCCCAAGTCACACTGCTCCTTGGCATTACGCGATGCTACATCCCGCGGTACAAGGTTTCCAAAACTCGGATATTTGTTTTCAAGATAATAATCTCTTTCGGATTCGGGAATCTGGGAAGGTGAACGCTTATCTCCCGGCTTTTTAGGGACCCATACCCGTCCGTCGTTTCTTAAGCTTTCGCTCATCAACGTGAGCTTCGACTGGTATGTTCCGTGGACGGGTATGCATGTCGGGTGAATCTGGGTAAAGCAGGGGTTGGCAAAAAAGGCGCCTCTTTTGTATGCCCGGTATGTTGCAGTTACATTTGACGCCATGGCGTTTGTCGAAAGAAAGAATACATTTGCATAACCGCCCGTGGCAAGGACTACCGCATCGGCGGAATATTTTTCAATTTCCCCGGTTACAAGGTTCCGGGCAACGATTCCCCCGGCCTGACCATCAATCACAACTACATCGAGCATCTCCCTGCGCGGATACATTTTGACTTTTCCTGCGGCAATCTGCCTTGAGAGCGCGCTGTATGCTCCGAGCAGAAGCTGTTGCCCGGTCTGTCCTCTCGCATAGAAAGTCCTTGAAACCTGCGCTCCGCCGAAGCTCCTGTTTGCAAGCTGTCCTCCGTATTCACGAGCAAACGGTACACCCTGAGCCACGCACTGGTCTATGATGTTGCCGCTTAACTGGGCAAGTCTGTAAACGTTTGCCTCCCTCGCTCTGAAATCGCCGCCCTTTACCGTGTCGTAAAAGAGCCGCCAGTCGCTGTCTCCGTCATTCTGATAGTTTTTTGAAGCATTGATGCCGCCCTGGGCTGCAATGCTGTGGGCCCGCCTCGGGCTGTCCTGTATGCAGAATGTTTTGACATTGTACCCGAGTTCTGCAAGAGAGGCCGATGCTGATCCTCCGGCAAGACCAGTTCCCACGACTATTATTTCATATTTTCTTTTATTTGCAGGATTGACGAGTTTGAGCCCGAAACGGTGCAGGTCCCATTTTTCCGCAACGGGGCCTGCCGGTATTTTTGCATCAAGCCGCATGATAATTCCTTTCTTATGTTGTAATCGAAATAAAAATCGGAATAAACCCGAAACCGAGCCCGATTATAAGGCTGAAAGCTATTCCGGCAGTTCTGATAAAAGGCATATATTTCGGATGGTTTACGCCCAGAGTTTGAAATGCGCTCCAGAATCCGTGGCTGACATGGAATGCAGCCGTTATAACCGCCAGAACATAAATTACGATGTATGCCGGCTTGGTAAACGCATCCTGAACTATTTGAAAAATTGTTGAACCGGATTTATCGATGAAATGAAAATTGATCAGATGAAGTGTTATAAAGGCAATCAGTATCAGCCCAGTATAGGGCATTGTTACCGAGCCTATAGTCCGGCCCCCGGCGTTTTTATTTACTTCGTATCTTGCAGGCCTGGCAGCGATATTCTGAAAAAAAAGAAAGAGGCCGGTTACAACATGAATTATTCCAAAAAATAAAAGGCCTGTTTCTGCAACAGTTATAAGCGGTCCGAGCGAATGGAGATGTTCAGCGTACGAATTGAAAGCATCCCTTCCGGCATAAAGAGTAAGATTTCCTATAAGATGCGCTGTCAGAAATGCGCAAAAACTCAAGCCGGTTACAGCCATCAGCAATTTCTTGCCGATGGAGCTGGTAAAGGTTTTGGTCAGCCAGTTCATTTTTCCCTCCCCGTCATATTGCAATAAATCAATTATGAAGCATGCAGAGAAAAAATTCAATTATTGATTTAAAGCTTCTCTGTCAATAAATTTGTTCGGTCAAATAATTTCAGGCAACTAATCATTGACACGATAATCATTAACCGATATAATAACCTATTAAAAACTGGTACTTAGTATTTCTTATAAAACATAGAAAAGACTGGGGTTATTATATGCCTTCACAGCATTTTGACTTGATTCACATGATAAGCAATGCAGGACTGATGGTGCAGGCTGTTCTGCTCACACTTGTTTTTTTTTCAATAGCTTCCTGGGCGATAATTTTTATAAAATATTCATACATCAGACGGGCATACAGGGAATCAGAATATTTTACCGATTATTTCTGGAAAAGTCGTGATTTTTCAGATGCTTATGCAAAGGCAAAGGAATTAAGCGGTAGCCCCATAGCAAGGATATTCAGGATAGGTTATATGGAGCTGACAAAATTGAGCCAGTCAGGTGTACCTATAGCATCTCATGGAACCGGGGCTGATGATTTGTCGATAAGCGCCAGGTTCGCGGGTATAGATAATGTAAAGCGTGCGTTAAGGAGGGCCATCAACACAGAGGTTACCAGACTGGTTCAGATGGTGCCCTTCCTCGCAACCACGGGGAACACAACTCCTTTTATCGGCCTGTTTGGTACTGTGTGGGGAATCATGAATTCTTTCCATGGGATAGGACTTAAGGGGTCGGCCACTCTTGCTGTTGTCGCCCCTGGAATATCGGAGGCGCTTGTTGCTACTGCCGCCGGTCTTGCCGCAGCGATTCCCGCCGTTATAGCATTCAATTATTTCATGCAGAAAATAAGAACCATAGAGACGGAGCTTCAAAGTTTTGCGGCTGATTTTCTGAATATTATTGAAAGGGATATTTTAAGGGCCAAGGGGAATAAGAAATGATGATCGGTGGAGACAATGACCGTCTTATGTCCGATATAAATGTTACGCCGTTTGTGGATGTCATGCTGGTGCTTCTCATAATTTTCATGGCAACTGCCCCAATGATGATTCAGGGTGTAAACGTCTCTCTTCCCGAGGCTGTTGCAAAACCCCTTGTTTCTGAAAAAGACCATCTTTTGATAACACTCGATAAAAATGGGAAATTATATATAAATAATTACAAAATAGCACCGGAATTTCTTCAAAACAAGATAAAGAAAATCCTGGAAGGGCATCCCGACCAGGAAGTTTACCTGAGAGCCGACAAAGATGTTTCATACGGTGCGGTTGTGAAAATCATGTCCGAAATAAAAGGCGCTGGTGTGGAAAAACTCGGCATGGTTACTGAACCTGCGGAAAACAGGGAAAACGATAAACAGAAGAAATAATATGAAAGGACGTTTTCAGATTTCAGAAAATTTTTTCAGGGGAACGGGTATTCCTCCGAAAACCATGGTTTTAACATTCGGCGTTTCCTTTGCGTGCCACGCCATATTGATCGGAACCCTGTTTTTTCTGCCTGAATACAGGAAGCCATCAGGCAACCCTTTTCCTTCTGCGATAAACATAAGCCTTGTTTCACTGCCTGCGGCGCCGCCCGGCCCACCTGCAGGCGGCGCTCCTGTTGCCAAAGAGGCAATTCCTGCGCAAGCGGAGAAAGCGGTGGAGCAGAAAATGAGTAAGGCCGAAGCTTCAATACCTGAAAAAATTTCAAAACCGGCCGCAAAGGTCGAAAAGAAAGTTTCTTTAAAACCCGAAATTTCACCAAAAAAAAGGGTTGAGACTGCCGCTTTAATAAAGAATGCCGTAAAAAATATTGAAAAAAAAGTCGGGGAATCGAGACCGGCAGCAGTCTCCGATGCAATAGGGAGGATGAGAGACCAGGTCGAAAACTCAAACAGGGTTAATAAAGGCACAGGTATTCCTGGAAGCGAAGTAAAGGGATCTTTCCCGGTAATAACCGGCGGGACAGGAAGTGGGGCAGGCAGTTCTTTTGGAGTTCTCGATATATATAAGGCTGAGATATATTATAAGATTCAGCAGAATTGGGCATATTCAGAGCAGTTGGGAGGAAAGGGCGCCGATTATATGGCTGTTCTTGTGATAAAAATCATGTCAAACGGTGAAATTAGCGACATCCGGTTTGAAAGAGAATCAGGGAATCGTTATCTGGATGATTCGGCTTACAGAGCGATTCAGAAATCAAACCCTCTTCCCCCTGTTCCCGAACAATATGACCGGGCATATTACGAGGTTGGCCTGCGTTTCGGAACCGGTGGCCTTAAGCAGAAATAATTCACGCAGATTGGACAAATAAAAGGATCGGATAATGACATATTTTCGTTTCATTTTTATTGCCGTTATGACCGTCATTATTTCATTGACAAGTCCGGCGGAAAGCCTTGCCGGATATGACTATATAGATATCAACAGTCCTTTTATCAGGAAGATTCCGATAGCAGTTCCACTGTTTAAGGCAAAGGCGGAATCAATCAACGATTCCCATATGCAAATGTCCCTGAAAGCATCCGATATGCTTTCAGGGATGCTTGATTTTACAGGATATTTCAAAATGCTTGACAGACAAAGCTTTCTTGAAGATCCTTCAAAAGCGGAAACAACCGCAGCAGATATTGATTTTCACAACTGGACTGCCGTAGGAGCGGAGCTTCTTGTAACCGGTGAGTTTCAGATAAGAGGGGATGTTTTTGAGATCGAACTGAGGCTGTTTGATACAATCAAATCAAGCCGGCTTATAGGAAAGAAATACACCACGGGCTTAAATGATTTAAGGGGTGTTATGCGCCTTTTTTCAGGCGAGATTGTCTTTTACCTTACAGGCAACAGGGGGGTTTTTGACAGCGGGATCGCGTTTGTATCAAATGGCACAGGAAGCAAGGAGATATATACATGCGAATTTGACGGGGTAAATATCAGGCCGTTTACCCGGAATAATGCAATCACTCTTTTTCCCGCATGGTCATCAGACGGCCAATGGATTGCATATACATCATATTTGAAAGGGAACCCCGATCTTTATGTTAAGAATGTCAAAGACGGCAGGGTATCTGTTGTGGCAAACAAAGGAATAAATATTACGCCGGCCTGGGTACCTGGAAAGTTTGAACTTGCAGCAACCCTTTCCTATTCCGGAGACCAGGATATCTACCTTCTGACGGGAAACGGAAAAGTAATTAAAAAGTTGACAAATGAGCGGGGAAGTGATGTATCTCCATCATGGTCTCCTGACGGAAAAAAAATGGCTTTTGTTTCAAGCAGGTCCGGAACCCCCCAGATCTATGTGCTGGACATAGAGGCGGGACATGTCGAAAGGCTGACATTTAACGGCAGGTACAATACCCAGCCGAGCTGGTCGCCGAAAGGAGATAAGATAGCATATTCCGGAATGAACGAGGGGAAACATAATGTTTCTATTATCGGTCTTGACGGTAAAGATCCTGTTCAACTGACCCGTAATGGAGGCGATAACGAATCTCCTTCATGGTCTCCGGACGGGAGTCTTATTGTATTCAGTTCAACCCGTGAGGGGCCTTCCAGAATATATGTAATGACCTCTTACGGAATGGATCAGAGGCGTCTTTTTGCTATATCCGGCGAACAGACAAACCCCAAATGGTCACCATCAGGGCTTAAATAAAAATAACCATATATAACTCAAAGGAGGTTTTTAAAAATGAAGAAAAGATCTTGGATAATATTGGCGCTGTTGCTTGCAATTCCCGTATTATTATTTACAGCTTC
>JAHJRK010000535.1 GCA_018830925.1 Pseudomonadota bacterium | reverse complement strand
GACGCCCTGATTCTTTCTTTTTTGAAGGTGCGCGTGGAGCATGTCGGGTTCACCGGGAATAATCGCGCGGCTGCTGTTGTGGCGCATCTTTTCGATCACCCTTGGGACTGAAAAATATGGAAAATGCCTGCCGAGCCCGAGGAACATTTGTATCAGAATCTTTTCAAAAGACGAGAAAAAATCAGGAACCCCGAATTCCCTCAGAATGCTGTTTACCTGGTCTGCAACCCGTGAGGCGTTATCGGAACGGAAGCTCTGATCTATTATTTTGGTTAAAACAACCTTGTCCATCGGATGTGTCAGGAGCCGTACCATCTGCTCCTGTATCCCTTTTTCTTCGTGCGTTAAAAGCTCGTTGGCCCTTTTTTGCCAGGATTCTGCCAGCAAAACAGATTTTGCCGCTATATCGTTTTTTTCCGGATGAATCACTTTCCCCTCCAAGGCATATGTTCCGATTAATATTATGATTTAGTAAAAAGTCGTAATTTCGACGGCAAAGAAATCCGCCTGAGGCGGACATTATGCAAGACGCGCGAACCGAAACAGCGAGCGCATTCTCCGCTGCTTGAAGCGGGATTAACGAGCGAATCTTAAACCGATTAAAATTCCTTACGGTCGAAGATTCACCGCTGCTTGCGGCGGCGGTGAGCTTCAATCTTGAGGAATGAAGCGTACAGAGAATAAGTACGCTGCAATGAATCACCCTGTTGAATCGGCCCTGCCATCCCGCACAGCGGGAATTCAACAGGGCAGGGATGAAGCGCAACACAGCAGAATGATTTTTTACAAAGCCGTCAAATATTATAATGCTGCTATGCATTTAATTTCGATGCATGCGCCTTTTGGAAGGCCGCTTACTTCAATGACTGCGCGAGCAGGCTTTATGCCCGGGAAAAACGCCTGGTAGATTTTGTTGAATTCCGAAAAATTACCCATAGACTTCAGGAAAACATCAACGGAGACCACGCGGGAAAGATCTGATCCTGCTTCAGTTACTATTTGCGACAGGTTCATTAATGACTGTTTTGCCTGAGACGTAAAATCAGGTCCCGCAAGCTCTCCTGTTTCGGGTTTTATACCGATCTGGCCGCTTACAAAAAGAAGGTTACCCGAGACTATTCCCTGGGAATACGCGCCAATTGCAGCAGGCGCTTTATCGGTCTGTATCGCTTTGAGAGCCATAAATATTCCTCCCCTGACGGCTTCGTAAAAAGTTATTCTGCTGTGTTGCGCTTCATCTTTCGTCATTGCAGCGTACCAACATGTACGCTTCATTCCTCAAGATTAGCGCGCCTTGCATAATGAGCTTTTTACTTTGCCGTCTGAATTATGAAGGTTTCGTAAATAGTCATATATTTTTTAAATATTGATGATTTTGTCGGCAGCCTGTAAGCTTGTCACAATATCAAGCATGTTCGTAATTATACCAATTCCTTTCTTATCAAGCAAGGAATAATAGTCGAGGCAGGTGCCGCAGACAAGGATGCTGACGCCCATGGTTTCAAGCTGAGTGAGCGCCGGAAGGGCCGGTGAATCTTTTACAGAAAGCTTGACGCCTTCATTTAATAAAACAAGCCGCCAGAGGGAGTCTCCTATTTCGGGAAGGGTTTTAAGGAAATTTTGCATGAGCTTTTCGCCGAGAGCTCTTTCGCCGTTTCCTATGACGTCGTTTGTAATCATGATAAGAATTTTTTTGCTTTCCGAAGGATCAGATGGCCTGCATTGAACTTCATCTCCTTTAACGCGTGATCCCTCAATTTCAAAGCCATTTTCAATACTTGTAATACCGGCGGTAAATCCGGAATTTTCAAGAAACCGGACTATATTTTCTGCGGCAGCCCGGTTGTCGACAACAACAGTGACGCTGCCGGCGGCAGGATTTTCTTGAAGATATTTTCTTGTAATCAGAACAGGCTGCGGGCACGCAAGCCCTGTGCATATCAGTTTATTCATATTCACCTCGGTATATTTATGAGTTTATTCTCCCAATCCCTGAATCCTTTGAATCCCCGAACCCTCTGCCCTCTGCCGTAGGTCCGCCAATCGGTATGGCGGAACCCCTTGACCCCTGTCCTTACAATAACATCTACTTGTTTGCGGTGTCTAATTGATATTTTCTATGAGAAGGCCTAGTCCTTATTGAAAATATCTCTTGCCGGGCTGATTATACTTCCTCTATTTTCTTAATTCCCCGCAGGATTCTTTCAATCTCACTCAGCAGTCCACCTTAAATAGTTTCCATTCGGAAACTATTTAGTTATCCTCGTCTAGTTTAATAATATTCTTAATTGACGACTTCAGGTCAGCATAAATCAATATATTTAAACTTTGCCTTGACAATGGTTTAAAAATATGGCTTTTTGACGACTATGGGTACTAAAAATAAGACAAAAATAAACCGACTCATAAACCAGTGGACTACAGGCGCTCCCGGCGCTACTTCCTACCTGAACGCTTCAGGTTTCGGACGGGATCTTCTGGTGAAGTATAAAAAAAGCGGCTGGCTGGAGCCGTTTGGCAGAGGAGCATACATACGCTCCGGGGATAAGGTAGATTGGCTGGGCGCTCTTTATACCCTTCAAAACCAGCTTAAACTTCCTGTTCATGCCGGAGGAAAAACAGCCCTTGAGCTGAAAGGATATGCCCATTATTTGCCGGCGAAACAAGATAAGGTTTTTCTGTACTGTCCCCAAGGTCTGACATTGCCGGCCTGGTTCAAAGGAGACCGTTTCGGCGTAACGTTTATCCTGACCCGCACGAATCTATTGCTATTCGATTATTCACAGGGGTTTTCAGAATTCAGGGCACATGACTTTTCCGTAAGAATATCGGCCCCGGAAAGAGCTGTGCTGGAAATGCTTCATCTGGTGCCCAAAAAAGTTGGATTCGACGAAGCCCAATTGATCATGGAAAACCTGGTTACGCTCCGGCCTGATGTTGTGCAGGTTTTATTGGAGACATGCCGCTCGATAAAGGTGAAAAGGCTGTTCCTTTATATGGCAGAGAGACAGGAACACGACTGGTTATCGAAGCTGGATTTATCCCAAATCGATATAGGGAAAGGAAAGCGGATGATCGTACCGAATGGACGGTTTGACGTGAAATATCAGATAACCGTTCCTTCTGACCGTGAAGGAATGCCTGCGTGATCGATACCGTATATTTCAGACAAGCCGAATTGCTCTTGCGCATCCTGCCGTTTATCGACAGAGAAGCTGTCTTCGCCCTGAAGGGCGGGACGGCTATTAATTTCTTTGTCCGGGATCTTCCGCGCATCTCCGTCGATATTGACATAGTATATCTTCCCGTTGGTGAAAGAGATTTGTCTCTCCGAGAGATAAGCGCCGCCCTTGTCCGGGTATCTCAGAGCATCGGAAGCAAAATTCCAGGAGCAAAGATCTTTCCCCGGAAAATTATGACAACAGGTTTTTTAGGCGGATTGTCGGTTCAACGACAGGATGCTATGGTTAAGATCGAGTCGAATACGGTTATAAGAGGCTCCGTCTTTCCACCTGAACGAAAGAACTTGTCCCCGAAAGCCAGGAGCGTTTTTGAGGTTTCCGTGGAATGTCGTACGCTTTCGGAAAATGAACTATACGCCGGGAAAATCTGTGCTGCGCTGGATCGCCAGCACCCAAGGGATCTTTTTGATATCTATATGCTTTTCAAATATGGCTGCTTCAGTGACGCCATGCGAAAGGCATTTATCGTTTACCTGATAAGCCATGACCGGCCAATGGCAGAGATTCTTAATCCGGGGTTCATAGATATCAGACCTGTTTTCGAAGCCGAATTTAAGGATATGACTTTGGAAGAGGTGAGATGCGAGGAACTGGAAAAGACGAGAGAAGATCTGATTTCAACGATAGCGGGAGAATTGACCATCCAGGAAAAGCAATTCATTGTTTCAGTAAAAGATGGAATGCCTCAGTGGGATCTGTTAGGGCTTGAGGGGGTTGAGAATCTGCCTGCCGTCAAGTGGAAGCTCTTGAATATCGACAAAATGAATCCATCAAAGCATAAGCAGGCCGTTCGCAAGTTGAGGGATTATCTGGGAGTATAGATTGTCACTTCCTTACTGAAAAGCGTTCACAACCCACAGCCAGCCTCATATCAAAACCGGAATACAAAATTAACATAATGATATCCAAAGCAACCTGCCTTCTCCAGGTTTAATCAGTTTCCAACCGGAAATGGCCCTTTTGTGCGATCTCTATTCCATGATAATTGCCCTGATAATTCATTGACAAAACAGGCATAATGTGATTTTTTGGTCTCGCATTACAACAGTCACGTCGAAATCCCCATGCGTCCTGCCGGACGCATTACATATGCGCATTAGTTTGTTACCCAGAAATTGTTATCCATCATCGCCGCGGCAAAGGCGGGTTATACAGGCCGAAAATCAAAATCCGCGTCTTATGCGGATCAATCTCAACATTGTTGGGTGCTAAAAGAAGGAAATTAAGAAATGCTGATAGAATGTCATTCTTGTGAGGCAGTTGTTGATGCTAAGGAACTCTGTACGAATGACGCGGAGAGCCAGTTTATTACGGATATAGCTGTCGGTCTTTATCAATGCCCTTCCTGTCACACAAGTTTAGTCGGCATCAAAGCCGGAGAGGAATCCTATCCTCCTAAGGTAGAAAGAGTCTGGCCTGAACCTAAAAATAAATTTCATGAATCCATCCCAACAGCAGTCAGGAAATCACTTGAAAATGCTAAACGATGTTATGATGCCAAAGTATATTCTGCGACAGCAGTAATGTGCGGGAAGGCTATCGAGTTCATAGTTTCAGACAAGACAAACATCAGTAATCTATTTCAGGGTTTAAAAGAACTCAAAGCAAAAGAAATTATTGACGCAAGGCTTTATGAATGGAGCGAGGCATTGAGAAAAGAACGTAACATCGGTGCCCATGCAATTGAGACAGAAATCAACCGCCAAGATGCGAACGATATTCTAGATTTCGCGGTTGCAATTTGCGAATATGTTTACGTGTTAACTGATAAATATAATGCCTATCTATCGCGTAAAGAAAATAGCGAAAAGCAAAGTACTTAACAATTAACCAGGCCGGGCTATAAAACGCCTGTCTGGTCATCGATACGATATGGCTAAAAAGGGCAAAGTGAACAGAGGAGCGTTTTCGTCATGAAAAACGACATCACGCGAAGTAAAACACCTGAAGAGCAGGAATTTAGCAGAAAGCTATCCGAATTGGATGAACTTGAAACAGAATTGGCTCAACGTGAATTGGATTTAGCAACGTTTCAGGCTGAGTTGCACACTTTCGAAACAAGATATCTCCGAACTGTAGGCGCGAGATATGCTGAACTCGATGAAATTCAGGCACAAATCGCCGAAGCGGAGACCCAGATAAAACCTAAAGATAAAAAAATTCAGGAACAAGCAGCGCAAGCCCGCGCCAAAGCAAAGGAATCGGCTCAAGCTGCTTGGATTACTGAAGAACCAAGAGAGGAAAAATTCAAGCCTTCAGAGAGTCTGAAGAAACTTTATCGCGAACTAGCCAAGTGTATTCATCCAGATCTTGCAGTAGATGAAAAAGAACGTCTCCGACGTCAGAAACTAATGGCCGATGCCAACCGCGCTTATGAAGAGGGTGATGAAGTCAAATTGAAAGCTATTCTTGCTGAATGGGAAAGTAGCCCTGAATCCGTTAAAGGTGAAGGAATAGCAGTAGATCTGGTTCGTGTCATACGGAAAATCGCCCAAGTAAAAAAACGACTCGGCACCATTGAAACCGAGATTGCCCATCTGGGAAAATCCGATCTTTATAAGCTGAAAACAAAAGCAGAGAAGGCAGAAGATGTGGGACGAGATTTGCTTGCTGAAATGGCATTACGAGTGGACAAAGAAGTTGTCTTGGCCAGTAAATGTTTGACTGAAATGACCAGAAGAAGAGGACATACATGAGCGATAGAAGCTATCCGAATGCGGGTGAGTTGATTCTATCAAGAAACCGCAGTTTGGCAATCAAGAGATCGGACTTGGTAAAACGGGGGCTTGCACTTGTAGATGAGCTCAAGAGACGACAAGTGAATGTATTAATAGGCAATCATAATTATGATGATCTGACAGATTTGCTTCGTGGATGCATCGAAAGAAAATTTAAAGACAGATATGATCTAAAGTTCAGGTCGTATAAAGATGACGAGGAAATATGGGAACTTGCCAAAAATGGTGTGGTTAATATCTTCGTTTTGGTTGCGAATAATATTTTTTTATCTGAAGATATCCAAGAGCGCTTGGAAAAAGTTTTGCAACTCATCACTCAAATCAAAACGCCATATGAAAGACCCGTGATAGCTTGTTTGGGCTGGCTAGAAGATCCCTCTCTAGTAGCGAGAATTAAACTATCTGCTGATTTCTTCTTTCCATTGCCTTTTAGATTCGATGATTTTTTGGGGGCCTTTGAAAAGTGCTTGGACATGCTTCCTGGCTTTGATGAAGTACCTCTAAAGAGGTTTGAAGGAAGAGCTGGATATAAAACCACATAACATCTATAAGGCCTTCGGCCGCCAAGAAACAATTTTCCACAGATCGGAGGGTTAGAGAAAAAGTGAAATTCGTTTTTTGTTTTGCCCCCGTAGATAGCTTTCATGTATAATGCATGGTCAAGAACGAACTGGATTTTATTGCGACACATTCGACTCTGATAACGATGTCGTCGAGAAATGGGAAATCGACTATGCCTTTACCGTGGAAATGATATGATAATAGAACAATTGCATGCACTTGACCATATTCGTGAATCATTCAACGGTGCGATAAGCAGAGCTGATCGTTTTGAGATCGGTCAGTTTCTGACACCTGCCGCTATAGCCAGGTTCATGTCTTCCATGTTTAAAAGCGGACCCCGGGAGGTGAGGATTTTGGACCCCGGTGCAGGGACGGGCGTTCTTTTTGCGACGACCGTGGAAACCCTGCTTTCGCAAGAGAAACGCACTCTTTCTATTGAGGTGGTTGCCTACGAAACAGACAGCGCGATCCTTCCGTATCTGGAAGAGACTATGAAAAGATGCCATTCGCTTTGTATCTCAAACGGTGTTGAGTTTCATGGAATTATAAAGCGCGAGGATTTTGTCTCGGCGGCAATCGAAGAAACAAGAGAATCCCTTTTTGCCGTTCCTGTCGCACGATTTACCCATGTCATTCTTAATCCACCCTACAAGAAAATCAATCGACAAACTGCAATGAGCAGATTGCTCTATTCCTCTGATATAGAGGTGGGAAACCTCTATGCGGTGTTTGTCTGGCTGTCAATGCTCCTGTTGGAACCATGCGGGCAAATGGTGGCGATAACACCACGGAGTTTTTGCAACGGTCCTTATTTCAATAAATTCCGTGCCGCGTTCTTAAATATGATGAGCTTCAAACGGATTCACCTCTTCGGATCACGCAAGAAGGCGTTCGGCGACGACAACGTGTTGCAGGAAAATATCATCTATCATGCTATCCGGGGCATTGAAAAACCAAAATCTGTCACAATCTCCACCTCCGAGGGCCTTGATTTCAATAAAGTACGTTCCTTTTCCGTCCCTTATAGTCGGGTTATTCACCCCCATGATCGGGATATGTTTATTCATCTCGGAGTTGATAATACCGATACAAGCCCGGCAGAGCGAATGAAAGGCTTTAGCTCCTCTCTCAAAAAGCTAAACGTGAGTGTTTCTACCGGGCGTGTCGTCGATTTCAGAGCCCGGGAACACCTGAGGCAGCACCCTCAACAAGATACAGTTCCGCTGATCTATCCGTGCCATTTTGAAAAGGGTTTTGTTACCTGGCCGGTTGAGTCAGGAAAGAAACCCAATGCTATCGAGTTATCCGCCGAGACATCCGATCTTCTTGTCGAAGCGGGATTCTATGTTCTCACAAAAAGGTTCTCGTCCAAGGAACAGAAGAGACGAGTCATGGCAGCTATATATGACCCAGCAAGAATCGATACACGCCTTGTAGGGTTTGAAAACCACCTTAACTACTTCCATAAACAAGGCAAAGGACTACCAGTGGACTTGGCGAGAGGACTTGCTCTATATCTCAATTCCACAATTGCCGACCAGTATTTTCGCCTGTTCAGCGGGCACACCCAGGTTAATGCTACCGATCTCCGGAAGATGCCGTATCCTACCCATGAGCAGCTTTTACGCCTCGGTGCTTATGTCGAAGAGACAATGCCTAATCAGGAAACCATTGATGCCATCATAGAAAAGGAGTGCTTGAACGGTGACCAATAAAACAATCAGGCAGAAAGCCGAAAAAAAGATCAGGGAGGCTCTTTCGATCCTAACCAATTTAGGTCTTCCAAGGCAGCAACAGAATGAGCGATCTGCCCTGACTCTTCTATCATTGCTGGGTCTCAAGCCTGCCGGCAAATGGGAAGATGCAACCGATCCGTTAATGGGTATTACTCCTATGATGGATTTCTTTCAGGAACACTATGGAAAGAAATACGCACCCAACACCCGCGAAACGGTACGTCGCCAAACAGTGCATCAGTTTATGCAAGCGGCTTTGATTGTTGCCAATCCAGATAAACCCTCAAGGCCGACAAACAGTCCCAAAGCGGTTTATCAAATAGAGCCATCCGTGTTGAAACTGCTTCGAGGATTCGGAAAGCCGGGATGGGAGGGGTATCTGAAGAAATATCTTCGGACAGTGAATACGTTGAAAAAGATGTATGCACGCGAGAGAGACATGAGACGACTGCCTGTCAATCTGGCAAATGGTGAGGAAATCAGGCTTTCCCCGGGCGGCCAAAATGTCTTGGTTAAAAAGATATTGGATGATTTCTGCCCCTTGTTCACACCGGGGAGTTACGTCATTTATGTCGGAGATACTCAGTTAAAGTGGGCATATTTCGATTCAGAGGCCTTGAAGCTACTTGGTGTTCAAATTCAAGAACACGGGAAGATGCCTGATGTCGTTGTGCACCACGTAGAGAAAAACTGGCTGGTTTTAGTTGAGGCTGTGACCAGCCACGGGCCTGTAAACCCGAAACGGAGGCAGGAATTGAAGGAATTGTTTTCCGGATCGACCGCCGGTTTGGTTTTTGTTACTGCATTTCTTGATCGAAGGGCTATGCTCAAATACTTGAATGATATTTCATGGGAGACGGAAGTCTGGATTGCCGAGTCTCCAACACATCTGATCCACTTTAACGGAGAACGTTTTCTCGGACCTTATGATGAATAAAAACTGACCCAACATCTATATTTCCTTAAATTGTCAGGAAATAACTTATCCCATAGATCGGAGAGTTAGAGAAAAATGAAATACGTCGTTGTACTTGGCGTTTTGAAAAGTAACCCGTTTGTTCCGAGAGATCAGGTGGTGCACTTACAGCTTAAACCGCAATAGCAATTCCAGCTGCTTGCAGCGGGGAGCTTCAATTGTCGTAGAGGATCGCCCAACAAATGAATTCAGACAGATTTCACGCGCCGCTTTGCTCTGGATGAAACTGCTGATGCCCAACTGTACGTTTTGAATTGAGGAGCAATCTTATGACAAAAGAGATAGTTCAAAAATATGGCAACCGTGTAAAGTACTCTGAAAAAGAATTGAGAACACTTCATGAAGGTGGTCACAGGATCAGGCATATTGAAAAAATGTCTGAAGCTGCGCCTCTATACTCAATAGAGGCCGAAGTAGTTAAATCATGTAATTGCAATTCCGGTCATGTAGAAGGACAGAAATTCGTTCTGGATATTGATGGTAACTTAATAACCAAATATTGCCCTAAAAGAATGTGTGTATATCTGCTTTCGCAACTGACGGTTCCTGTTGCCGTGATAAATGAAAGACTTAGCGAAGGCCTCAATCCGAATGATTTTCATTTTATGCGTTATGTGCGTTGCCCGGATGCAGGAGTTGACTGCATGGGTTATGGTGAAGTAATGCTGAAAATTAAGGTTGTTCCAAGAATAAATGACAAAACTGCCGTTTAATATATTTAGAACATAACTTCGGTCTGCTGCTGACTTGCTTCACTCTTTGCAGAGACCCGGTGATAGACATCAGGAGAAATTATCATGCAAATGGCTGACATTCCATTTGGAATAACCGACTGGGCGTCCATAGAGCGAACTGAGCATATGGGTCAGACAGGTGTCGCCTACTGGCGTACCCGAAGCTTTGGCGGCATCTGCGTCCGGATGGTCGAGTATTCGCCGGGTTACCTGGCTGACCACTGGTGCGTGAAAGGACACATTCTCCTGTGTACCGAGGGCGAACTGCACACCGAGCTCAAGGACGGCCGGAAGTTCGTTCTCAAACCAGGCATGAGTTATCAAGTCGCCGACAATGGTGAGCCACATCGCTCCTTTACTGCGGTTGGAGCAACACTTTTCATTGTCGATTGAAAATCATGCCTGACTCTATATGTCCTTCGGTTGTCAGGAAATAACTTCTTCCATAGATCAGAGAGTTAGAGAAAACCAGAACTCCGCGTTTTATGCGGATCAATCTAAACAGTTGGAGTCATGAAAAAACTACATGATTGAAATTGGAAATTATCCCCGGGAAATCAATGAATTCAAAGATAACGATTCGGTTTGTTACTGCTTTGAATATACGAGGAAAGATATTGAAAAAGATTATCTGGATAACGGTCGCTCAGTGATCTTTGAAAAAATTGCATTTGAAAAAAAGGCCGGGGGCTGTAATTGCGCTGTGAAAAATCCTAAAGGACGCTGATGTTTGTCTGATGCCCGCCAGGGGGTGGACAGACTTTGAAGCGCCCTGCCGCAAGTCCGCCCGCCATATCCGCCATAAAGATTGGCGGACGTG
>JAHJRK010000534.1 GCA_018830925.1 Pseudomonadota bacterium | reverse complement strand
GCCGCAAAAGAGGACTGGACTATAACATCTGAAAACTGGGAGGGAACAAGCTGGGGGCTTTTTACCGGAGACGATGAAGCCGTTAAAGTAATGGCCGGAAGAATCGTGGAGCAAATGAAGCGGCTTGAAATAAAGAATCTGCTCTGGCCTGAGTGAGGGCACGCCTATCTTGCGACCAGGTCTGGTCTTTTAAAATGGTACCCGAAAGAGCTTGAAAAGTTCGGAACGTATACTGTGTTTGATCTTCTTATTAAATACATAAAAGAAGGAAAGATTAAACTCGACAAGTCAAGATTCAAGGTTCCTGCCACATATCATGATCCCTGCAATTACGGCAGAAAGGCCGAAAATATATTCGGTCACGCTTATTATGATGAACCGAGGTGGATTCTTGATCAGTGCATGGAGAACTGGGTCGATCTTTACCCGACAAAAGAGAACCAGTTGTGCTGCGGAGGAGGAGGAGGCGCTCTTACAACCGGTTATAACGAGGAACGGATAGCTTATGGGGAAAAAAAGATGGAGCAGATCAGGGCTACAGGCGCTGAAATGGTGGTTGTCCCCTGCCATAGCTGTCACGGTCAGCTCAACAGCATCAAAAAGGAATACGGCATGGAAAATCTTACCGTAAAATATCTCTGGGAACTGGTTGCCGACTGCCTGATATTGTAATTTTTTGGATAATTTCAATATAGCAGAATGACTTTTTCCGAAGCCGTCAGAAAATAATATCTTGACACGAATATTTCAGGCTGTTATTAAAAGATCATAATTAAGGATTGAAGAATATATTAAATGAAAAATTTATCCATTAACAACCTTGTCAGCATTATTATTCTACTCCTAGTCGGGATAATTATTCCCCTGGGAGGAAACGGGTTGGTAATGGATTAGTTTTTAACCTTACAAAATAAACACAAAAACCGTTATCAGCCCAAAAAGCTGATAACGGTTTTTTTTTGGGAGAAAAGACCGATGAAAAGCGATCTGGTAAAAAAAGGCATTGAAAGAGCGCCTCACAGAAGCCTGTTTAAAGCCATGGGATATACAGATAGAGAAATAGGAAGACCTCTTATAGGTATAGCGAATTCCTCAAACAGCATCATCCCGGGCCACGTTCATCTCGACAAGATTACGGATGCCGTAAAAGCAGGAGTTTACATGGCTGGCGGCACTCCTGTTGAATTCGGCGTAATCGGGGTTTGTGACGGAATTGCAATGAACCACGAAGGAATGAAATATTCCCTTGCAAGCAGAGAATTGATAGCCGACTCGATCGAGATTATGGCTGTAGCCCACGCATTTGACGCCCTTGTCCTTGTTCCGAATTGCGACAAAATAGTCCCCGGCATGCTGATGGCTGCAGCGCGTCTTGATATTCCGTCGATAGTAATAAGCGGAGGGCCGATGCTGGCAGGATATCATCCTTATAATCCCGGTTCCGGTAAAATAGATCTTATTACCGTCTTTGAATCGGTTGGAGCCGTCCTTTCCGGAAGAATGAACGAACAGGAACTCTCCATGATTGAAGATGCAGCCTGTCCCACTTGCGGATCATGCGCCGGTATGTTTACTGCAAATTCCATGAACTGCCTGACTGAAGCAATCGGGATGGGACTGCCGGGCAACGGAACCATACCTGCCGTAATGTCGGCAAGGCTCCGACTTGCAAAAGAGGCCGGCTTTCAAATTATGACTCTTCTTGAAAGAAAGATTACACCGGGAAAAATATTGACCGAAAAGGCTTTCCGTAACGCTCTTGCGGTTGATATGGCTCTCGGATGTTCAACAAATACGGTTTTACACCTTGCGGCACTTGCAAGGGAAGCGCGGGTCGGTTTTAATCTTTCCATGGTAAACGAGATAAGCAAGGCCGTTCCGCATCTTTGTTCATTGAGCCCGGCCGGTAAGCATCATCTCGAAGATCTTGACCGGGCCGGCGGCATACAGGCAGTATTAAGGGAACTTTCCGACGCAAACCTGATTTATGGCGACTGCATGACCGTAACCGGAAAAAGCGTTAAAGAGAACATCAATAACTCAAAAATATATGACGACAACATTATACGCCCCCTCAGCAATCCCTATCACAAGGAGGGCGGCCTTGCCGTTCTTTACGGGAACCTTGCCCCTGACGGATGCGTCGTAAAACAGTCGGCGGTATGCGAAGAGATGCTGCGACATGAAGGACCTGCAAGGGTGTTCGATTCCGAAGAAGCTGCAACAGGCGCCATCATGGCAGGAAAGATAGAAAAAGGTGATGTCATCGTCATACGGTACGAAGGGCCGATGGGCGGTCCTGGAATGCGCGAAATGCTGACACCTACTTCTGCTATAGCCGGGATGAAACTCGACGCGCATGTCGCGCTTCTGACCGATGGCCGTTTTTCCGGCGGAACCAGAGGAGCAGCCATCGGGCATATTTCACCTGAAGCAATGCGGGGCGGTCCGATAGCCGCAATAAGGGAAAACGACAGGATTGAAATTGACATACCGGGCAAAACAATAATTCTTAAAGTTCCGGATGAGGAAATCGAAAAAAGAATATCAGGCTGGACAAGACCGGAACCGAAGATTTCTCACGGCTACATGGCAAGATATTCACGAATGGTATCTTCGGCAAGCGAAGGAGCGGTAACCAAATAGTGTCCATCCGGAAATAAATTAAAGACACTATAGCGTTTCCAATTCGGAAATAGGCAATTTTGGGCAAGCTCAAGGAAATCAAGGGATTGCGCAGAGACATACGCAATGTATGCCGCACAAGAAATCCCGCAGATTGACGCCGAGATCGCACAAAAGGGCCATTTCCGGATGGAAACTAAATAATATCACGGCAGACTCAGAGGAATTTATGAAAGAAAATAATGAAGATCAGATGCTGACAGGCGCCCAGATCCTTATGAAAATATTAAAGGATGAAGGAGTCGATACTATCTTCGGATATCCCGGCGGCGCGGTTATAGATATTTACGACGAGCTTTCAAGAACGGATATACGGCATATCCTCGTCCGCCACGAACAGGGGGCAGTCCATGCGGCAGACGGATACGCAAGGGCAAAAGGCAAAACAGGCGTATGTCTTGTAACTTCGGGCCCGGGGGCAACCAATACGGTCACGGGGATAGCGTCAGCATACATGGATTCGATACCCGTTGTGATACTTACCGGGCAGGTTCCAATGCACCTTATCGGCAACGACGCTTTCCAGGAAGTCGACATAGTGGGTATCACAAGACCGTGCACCAAACACAATTACCTTGTAAAAACGGCTGAAGAGCTGGCGGGAGTTCTGAAGGAGGCTTTCTATCTCGCAAGGTCGGGCCGTCCCGGTCCTGTTCTTGTAGATATTCCTAAAAACATTACGAAAACGAAAGTTCCTTTCAGAATGCCTGAGGCTGTGAATTTAAGGTCATATAAACCGACTTATAACCCGAACCAGAAGCAACTTCAGAAAATCGTAGGCCTTATAGCCGAAAGCGAAAGACCGGTAATTTTTGCCGGAGGGGGAGTAGTTCTGTCAAAAGGCTCTAACGAACTGACCGAACTCGCGAGAAAAGCAATGATCCCCGTCACAACGTCGCTGATGGGGCTTGGAGCCTTCCCGGCATCAGATCCTTTGTGGCTTGGAATGATAGGAATGCATGGTACCTATCAGGCGAATATGTCAGTGGGTGACTGCGATCTCCTCCTTGCAATCGGCGTCCGGTTTGACGACAGGGTTACGGGCAGGACTGATTCATTCGCACCCAACGCAAAAATAGTTCATATCGATATAGACCCGACATCGATACGTAAAACAATCTCTGTATCAGTACCTGTTGTAGGAGATTGCAGGCTTACACTCGATCAACTTAATCAGATGCTTGACCAGAAAGAATTTGGCTCCATACTTCAAAGAAGAGAAAAATGGCTGAACCGGATCAGGGAGTGGAAAAAATCAAACCCACTTTCATATCAGCAGGGCGATATCATAAAACCTCAATACGTTATTGACACTCTTTTTAAACTTACAAAGGGTCAGGCGATAATAACGACAGAAGTCGGCCAGAACCAGATGTGGGCAGCCCAGTATTATCACTTCGACAGGCCCGGGCATTTCATAACTTCAGGCGGTCTCGGATGTATGGGATTCGGGCTTCCTGCTGCCATCGGAGCCCAGGTCGCGTGCCCCGATAAACTGGTAGTTGATATCGCGGGCGACGGGAGCATTCAGATGAATATTCAGGAGATGGCAACGGCGGTTCAGTATTCACTTCCGGTCAAGATAGTTATATTAAACAACAGGTATCTTGGGATGGTGAGGCAATGGCAGGAACTTTTTTACGGAAAAAGATACTCGTTCACCGCAATGGAGCACGCTCCCGATTTTGTCAAGCTTGCCGAAGCGTACGGAGCACTTGGTTTAAGAGCAACAAAACCTGAAGAGGTAATACCGGTTCTAAGCGAAGGGCTTGCTTCTGATAAAACGGTTATCATGGATTTTATGGTTGAAAGGGAAGAAAGCGTATATCCCATGGTTCCCGCTGAAGCGCCCATCACCGAAATGCTTTTGGTCTGATTTATACGGAATCAAAGTTGACGAAAAGGAATTTATTATGGCGGAAGAAAAACATGTACTTACAATGCTGGTGGACAACAAGCCGGGCGTTCTTTCCCGGGTGGTCGGCCTCTTCAGCGGGCGTGGGTTCAATATTGACAGCTTATGTGTTGCCGAAACCATCGATCCGCTTATTTCAAGAATTACAATTGTCACCAGGGCTTCTGCGCTTGAAATGGAGCAGATAGAAAAGCAGCTGAACAAACTCATAAACGTAATAAAACTGCGCACTGTTTACGGGCCGAAATCGGTCCAGAGAGAAATGGCTCTCATATATGTCATGGCAAAAAACGGCCAGAGGTCTGAAATATTGAGAATCGTCGATATCTTCAGGGGAAAAATAATAGATGTGGGTCAGGAACATTTTATTATTGAAGT
>JAHJRK010000533.1 GCA_018830925.1 Pseudomonadota bacterium | reverse complement strand
GTATTCAAACTGGCTGTGACCCGCCTGCCAAAAGTGACAGAGGAGCTGTTGGCAAAAGCAAACATAAAAATTGAAGACCTGAATATGATTATTCCCCATCAGGCAAATCTGAGAATAAACGAAGCTTACAGGGAACGGATGAATATCCCGGCAGAAAAAATGTATAACAATATTCAACGATATGGGAATACAACTGCGGCATCCATTCCTATTGCACTTGATGAACTTATGGAAAAAAACATGCTGAAAACAAAGGACACCATCATGTTCATCGGCTTAGGGGCGGGATTGACCTGGGGTGGTGTGATCTATAGGTTACTATAGCAGCTTTTCCTAAAGATAACCCACCGTTTCTGTAACACGGGGGGTTGAAAATACATTTCTTATCTATCATATTTTATCAATCTGTTCAGACGCTCAGGGAAAAACTTCGGGCAAGAATACTTGAAGTTATTGGCAAATGAAATCTGGGTGGATAAAAAAGAAGTGCGCGGATGAAGTAGGGCACTGGAAAACATTATATGAAGACTGTACCCATCTACACATAATTTCTTTATTTTGGTAAGGATTATATGAGCGGAAAGTCTTTCGGAGAAGCTTTAGATGAACATGCCCTTTATATCACTTCTCTTTCTTTAATCGCTGGATGCGGGCGATTCCAAAATCAAATTCGATCCTTTCATCCATGTAAGAACCCAATACTTCTTTATAATGTCTGAGTGCTTTTTCCTTGTCGCCAGAACCTTCTGCCCAAAAGCCCATGGCAGCGTGGGCGGTAAGAAGGTTTTCCGGACGCCCTCCTGTTTCGCTAAGCAGGGACGGTTCTGATTTTCTGGAAAGGAGTGCTTCGCATATAAAACGGAACCATGCATCGTCAAGAGTCGGCAGTAATCTTTCGAGATTGCTCAAGGCCTCATCTTTTCGCCCCATATTGTAATAAATCTCAGGAATGAGTAATTGAATCGAGAGTCTGTTCATATTTTCCCTGCCTGCCATCGCTAAAAAAGCCCTGGCGGATTCCAGGGCACTATCCCACATATTATCCATGGCAAAGGAGAAGGCGAGCTTAACTAGAGTCTCTCCCCGATTGTAGTTATATTCCAAAAGCTTTGTGAGCATCCTTCTTTTTTCTTCCAGGCTGATTTCTTTTTGATCGAGGGAGGTAACTATCGCTATAATCTGAAATAACTGATTAGTCTTATGCCGATAGCGTTCATGCAGTTCCTGCTGAAATCGCACCACCGCAGCCTGATAGCCTGCTTCTGCCCGGCGGTTACCAAACAGCTTCAGCCGGTCTTTTTGGACCTGCTGCAACCCGGAAAGTGCCAGAAAATAAACCCAATCATCAAGCTCCGATGACAAAAGGGCTTTTTTAAATAATTCTTCTGAAGCGGGAAGATCGTTTTGTTTTTGGCGTGTCAACCCGACAACGTAATGAAGCCAGCTCTTCTCGGCATCAGAGTATCCCCCTGCAAGCGCTTTATTCGCTTCGATTTGCCCTTCAGCCACCCGGACCAGGTATCCTGAAAACTCACCCGGAGACCGCCAATCAAATTCCAGCAACTCACGGCGATAGGAATCCTCCCCGGCCTTCCCTGCTGACCGATTGATCCAATAAAGCAGAAATTTTGCCGTGTTGTTCTCACGGTCGATTGAAACGGCCTGGCGCAGGTAATTTTTTGAACCCTGAGTGTCTCCGGCGCAATAATGCAGGATTCCTGCTGCCATTATCAAGGTCGGATCAGGGTTGAGCTTAACCGCTTTATCGGTGAGCGCCTGTGCATCCGCCCAGCGGCGCTCTCTGGCAATTTCCCGGATGTTTTTAAGCTTTTCGTCGACGGTCAGGTCCAGTACGCCATTCCACTTCATGTCGCCTTTTTTTAGGGCTTGAATGAAACTTACGGCTTTTGTAACCGGCAACACCAGCCCGATATCAGACTGGGAAGTGGCGACCGGAACCGGGGCTTCCGCCCATTCAAACACAACCTTTGAGGCAATTCCAATCACTTTGCCGCTGGCATCAATGACAGGCCCACCGCTGTTGCCCCGGTGGATGGAAGTGTCGACTTGAAACATGCTTTCAAATGTTCGCCGGACGTTTCCACGGGTTACGCTGACATTGATAGTATTCTCCTGTATGTGACTCCCCAGGGGAAAACCCAGAGTGATGATCGGCGATAATTTGGGAATCTTTCGGACATCCATTTCAAGATCGACCGGGAGTGGTTTAAGCCCCTCGGGAACCCTTTCGATTTTAATGACGGCAAAATCGTCTTTTAAGGGTGATTTAACAATCTGCCAGGTCTTTACCGGCGCCTGGGAAACACCGGCTATGCTAAGATGGGGTGTTTTGTCCGTGCTGAAGGCCGACTCGATATCATAAATATCCTCCAGATCGGGTGTGCCTGTCAAATTCGGCAGACGTTTAAACGCTTTTTCACCTTCAAACCACAAAAAAATTCGATATGCCATGAAAGGTGATTTGCCTTGCCGCCTGAGGGAATTCGCGATTAAAAAAAAACTGCGGTCTTCCAGCCAGGGGCAGAGGACATGGCGATTGGTCAACAGGTAACCCTCTTTATCGACGAGAAAAGCGGTTCCCTCTTTTCGGCTTTGATAATAAATATCGTTGTTATCGCGAATCGAATATTCAACCGTTACGAATGCGACCGATTTCGCAAACCGGTCGACAAAATCCCTGAAAACAGCATCCGGCGCTTTCCTGTTAACGGCCAGATAATTCCATGCAAGTCCCCCGATGATCATCAGGACAAAAAGAATCCCAAAGAATATGGCCTTTTTCTTCAGTTTATTTACAGCCTTGATAGGGGCCGACGCTGATTCGATCTGCTTTTCTCTGGCTGCTTTGATCTCCCTCTTCGTTACCTTTTTGAGAGACTCCGCGACTTCCGCCATCGAACTCGGTCGCAAGCTGGAATCTTCAGCCAGCATGACTTTGATTAAGGTTTTGATTTTGGGAGGCAGCGGCAGTTCCCC
>JAHJRK010000532.1 GCA_018830925.1 Pseudomonadota bacterium | reverse complement strand
ATAATCCGAAAGGGTTATCACCCTGTCGACACCTGCCGCTCCGCACCATCTTTTCTGTGCAAAGGGCAGATCCATGCTGATTGTAAGAATCACAACATCAGGTCCGAGCCCGGCAGCTTCCTTGTTAAACCTTCTTGTCTCCATGTCACATACCGGAGTATCAAGAGACGGAACCGACGATATAATGCAGACCCTGCCCGAAAATGATGAGAACTTTACAGGTTTCATGTCATTGCCCGTCACTTCAAAATCAGGCGATTTATCTCCGACCTTCAAAGCATGGCCGGCAAGCGTCGTGGGATTCCCCTTCATTGTGACCATTCCGGTTCTTTCTTCCATTTCATCCTCCTGTTTTTCTCACACATATTTTTATTTCTTTAAAATTTTCAGCTTTGATGGACTCGTAAAAAGTCATATGCGAACGGATTTGAGATTGGTGCGCATATTCAGACTTTTGACGACGCCATCAGCTTTGCGCTTGAACCCTTGACTCCTTGAATCCCTGAACCCTTCTTTTCATCCGGAACTATTACCACCCGTTTTCCAGGATCCTTCTGCTGCCTGTAAAATATAGCTACGTGCCCCACGGCTCCAACAAGTTCGCAAACCGCCAGCTTTTCGATCTCGGCCGTTATCTCTTTTTTCATATCCTTTTCTTTGAAATCGATAAACTTGACCTTTATAAGTTCATGCTTGTCAAGCGCTTCGTCCACCGATTTTAGAAGAGATTCGGTTATTCCCTTCTGCCCGATAAAAACGTACGGCTTGAGCCCGTGCGCCAATCCTTTTAAATACTGTTTCTGATAACCCTTGAGCTTTTTCAAGTAACCTCCTGTAAAATTATAAAAGCCATATTCCCGACGGCAAAGTAATCCGCCTGAGGCGGACATTATGCAAGGCACGCGAATCTTGAGGAATGAAGCGTACATAGAAGTACGCTGCAATGATTCACCCTGTTGAATCGGCCTTGCCGCCTCGCGCAGCGAGAATTCAACAGGGCGGGGATGAAGCGCAACACAGCAGGATGACTTTTTAAGAAGCCGTCGAATTTATTTTTCAATCATTATGGAAATCGAAAAGGATGAATCACGCGTTCCGCCGCCCTTTTCTAAAACGGCATTTAAAACCTCATTATCTTTTTGATCCGCGCCGCCTATCGTCACCCACTTTCCCAGAGGAACCGTCATCCTTGTTGAGGCTTCGGAGAAACGGATTATGCCGCCTTCCTGCCCTCCCTCCGAAATTCTCGGAACGATTCTTATATCGGCATGATCGCCTGCTATGACAGGGGTAATTTCAATGCCGGTTTCTATTTTCTCAAAGTGGATGGAATCACCGGCAACCGCATGCTTTCCGCCGAAACGCACCCATTTTTCCCTGTACGGAATGCTTTTTCCGGTTACAATGTAGGCCGGGCTTCCGGAAGCGACGCTTATGAAATATTCGGATCCGCTCTGTCTGCTTTTGTCAATATCTTCGACACGAATTTCCACGCCCTTCTTTTTCGTTCCGGACGAAATATCCCAGTTTTTTCCGTGAAGAGAACCTCCAGCCGAAACCAAACGGCCCGAGTCCGATTCGTTCTCATTGAATCTCACACTTATTTTTGCCTGATCTACTGCTTTATCAAAATTCCCCATAATCTTTTGTATTCTGCCGACAGATTCCTCGCTGTCTTTCACAACAAGAGAATTTGTCCGCTCATCCATCGTAACCGAGCCATCCTTTGTCAGCAGCTTTTCGACAATCCTGAGAGCATCCGGAGCGCTCCTGTAACGAATCTGAATTATTTCCACGACATCGGCAAGAGATAGCCCCGCAAATAAAGCAAGAAATATAATTACTAATTTGAATAATGACTGTCTTTTCATATTACCCATCCGATTTTTCATAGAAAGCTTTTTCCGGTCACTTGAACCCTTGTATCCTGCAGAAGGTTAGCCAATCACTATGGCGGGAATCCTGGAACCCTCATTAAATCACCAACGCTTTTTGAGATGATCCAAACATATTCTCTTATATTTATCCGTAAAGATCAAACTCTTTTGACTTATTTTATATTTTTAAAACTTGACGCAACCCTCTCTTTCTCATACCATTCTGCGCCATAAATCCGATTTTTCACTATTCACAATTCACTTTAGCCGGCAAGTGGAGTTAAAAATGACCGACATATTGCTTATTCT
>JAHJRK010000531.1 GCA_018830925.1 Pseudomonadota bacterium | reverse complement strand
TAAATTATTCAGCCTGCCTGCTGTTGTTGATGAGAAATATAAGGGCAGATGGACTCTTGACATCGGCGCTTTTGATGTCTCTTTTCATTATCCGTATGCCAAAGAAAATGGCATGCTGAGCTTAAGCGGCGTTGAAAGAATAAGCGCGGATCTTGGAGGGCAGCACGGCGAGAGAACCATCAGGTTCAAGACAATGGAGATTGGCGGTTACAAGGTTTTAAATCCTCTCATAAACATACCGCTAAACATGGGGAAGGGTTCGAATGTCAGCAGGGAGATTATCGGGAATATCGGAAATACTCTTCTTCGCCATTTTACCGTGTATCTCGATTATAAAAAACAGCAGGTGATAATTGAAAAAGGGAAAGACTTCGATCGCAAATTCCCGGAAGATAAAAGCGGAATGTTGATCGGTAAAACAGGAGACGGTTTTCCTGAAATTGTCTTTGTCGCGCCGGGGACTCCGGCAGATAAAGCGGGTTTTCTGAAAGGAGATATAATACGAAGAATCAACGGCTCGGACGCCACATCTTTCGGCGGAATCATCGGAGTACGGAGCCTCTTTCTTGAAGAAGCGGGCAGAGAGTACAATATCGAAGTGATAAGGGCCGGATCAAAACAGGAAATGAAGCTGATACTGGAAGATTTGTTTAAGTGAAATAAAGTAAGGCAGCGGGAGCTTCAATATAACTCAATCGGCGGTGAGCATAGCGGCCGCACGTGGCAGGACACAGGCAGAAGAGTTAAAATTGAGTTTTGAAATATGATCAACTTATATATCGCTGAATGTCCCTGATAATTTTCTGGTTTAGCTTCTGTTCCAGGCTTTTTCTCTGATGTTGTTCAGAGTGATCTTTTTGTGCTCCCATATGCCGAAAAGATCCGTCAAACTTCCCTTGCCTTTTCTATCGGTTGCTTTTACCGGGCAGTCCTCGATCTCGACAAAAGGCAATTCCTTTAGTAAATCCAAGACAATATAGACTTTTTTATCGTCTTTAATATTTATCTGTAACCTGCTCATAATATTTCCCTTTCAAACAATGGATCCTTCTGAAAAAATGCGTACCTGTTGCGTAATATTAATTTGATAGTTGATCATGTTAATGCGTAAATAGTTATTTGTAAATACATATTTCCGGCTATGTTCCTGTAGCTGGGCTTTGATGGGGTCTTAGATATTTCCCGGTTTTGTTCAAGAAGTCCTATCACGGCCATTTCTTTAACATAACAGCAAAGAATGCAAAATACTGGTCTTCCCCTCGGTACCTTATCTTCTTTTTTAAAAAGCAAAAAACATATGAATCTGATGCGACCCAGTGCTTTCCAGAAAATGACGGTTTGCAATGGCAGGAAGAGACGGTTTACGGGGTTAGAGAAGGGACGGTTTATAAGGTTATAGATGGAACGGGATACTGGTTTTTATAACATATTAAAATATAATAATATTATCACTATACGAAGTCTTGACTTTGAATTCTTTCTTGTGCAAGTGTAACTTCCTGTTATCCACAAATCGCAACCCTCTAAGAAAATACTTGATTTCATATAGAACTAAATGATGTTGTTTTCTCAGTAATTGTGATATGTATTGAGAAAATCTGGTATCTGGTTCTGTTGAATTTGTATTCTTGGGAAACCAGGCGATAAACAAAAAACACACACTTCAAACTATACCATAAACCATTGAGACGATCGATTCCTGAAAGGATCCACCCCATGAAGAGATCCCTCTTGCTCTGCATTTTGTTCATAGTGGCCTTGACTGCCCCTCTCCTGCATACCGCCGAAGCAGCGGAATCGTCTGACCACGGGACTACTATGCAGGAAATATTCATTCTGAACTCATATCATCCCGGTTATGCATGGTCCGATGATGAACAGGCTGGTATCATCGACGTGTTCCGGGCGAAAGATAAAAGCTGGATCCCGGTCATTGAATACCTGGATATCAAACGCCTGCCCGACGGAAGGCATCTTACAGAACTGAAACAACTTTTCCGTCTCAAGTATCAAAACAAGAAGTTCTCGGTGGTCATCGCGATGGACAATCCCGCTCTGGAATTCGCCATTGACAACCAGGTAGAGCTTTTCAGAAACGCTCCCATCGTCTTCTGCGGAATAAACAATTACACCCCCTCCCTGTTAAAGGGACGCTCCGATGTCACGGGAATCGCTGAGGCTATTGACATTGCCGGAACAATTGAGGTGATGCTCCGCCTGCACCCTGCCACTCAAGAGATTTTCAGTCCCCACGACTATACGGCGACCGGTTTGGCGGTGCGCAAAGAACTTGAGGCCTTGGTTCCCCGATTCGCCAAGGTCCGGTTCCGCTTTACCGATCCTCTTACCATGGAAGAACTGTTGAAAGAAATAGAGCAATTACCAAAGGACAGTCTTATCCTGGAAATAGGTTTTATCACCGATAAATCCGGACGTG
>JAHJRK010000530.1 GCA_018830925.1 Pseudomonadota bacterium | reverse complement strand
TTATAGGACCGCTCCGGCGCCGCCGGGTTGCTTTCTTTCGCCGAAGGCGATGGCTATCCTGTCAATCCTGTTAATCCTGTCAAATATGTTTTTTGTGATGAATGTAGATCCTGTCTGAGGAGTATTTATAATGAAAGATAACGATTACAAAGACTTAATTAATCTGATGGAGGCGACGCCTAAAGCGCCCGTTCCCGATAATTTCACGCAAAACGTTATGGGGCGTATTGCCCTGTTCAACCCTTCAGAAGCCGCTGTTCAATCCAGATGGGCGCAGATACTCTCCGTTTCCAATCCCAGGGAATGCTCTTTCTGTTTTTTCATCACCGGATTTTTTTACCTCATCATGGGGATCGTATTGATGGCGGGATTTAAAGCAATCGGGTCCGGTATCGCAGTGGCGGAATGGATAAAACTGCAACCGCATCTCACCATCGGCGCGGCGATGTGGCTCCTTGCATTAGGAATGCTTCTTATTGTTGACGGCAGAATCGCAATAAAAATAGCTCAATATGGAACGCTGTTGTACATTTTTTTTACCGTTGTGAATGGAATATTAATGCGGCCCTATCTGCGCGTTCCTCACGCCGACTTTTTTATAATCGGATTTGTGGCAACTGGCGCGCTTATGGGTGTTATGCTTTCTCTTGCCGTTAAAAAAGTGGAAATGAGGCCTGTATGATGGAAATAAAAAAAATCATGAGATACCGATGTAGAAATGACAAAGGTTTTACGCTGATTGAAGTGATCGCGGTTCTGGTTATCGTGGCGATTGTCAGTGCAGTGGTCATATCACGGGGGATGGATACGGATGCAGTGAATTTGCAGGTGGAAATCGATACGCTCAAAGGCCATCTCCGGTATGCTCAGTATTTGGCACTGAACGATATTTCGCCCGTCAAATGGGGGATAGATGTAGGGGGCTCATCTTATGAACTTGTAAAATATAGTATTACAACCAAACAGAGTCACACTTTCATACTTCCCGGTGACTCTTCTGCAACCCACAACTTTGCAAATGGTATCACTGGACCATCAACACTTATTAATGTTTTATTTGATGAATGGGGCAGCCCATATAATGCATCGGCCAAGGTGGCCGCTGCTTGGACGATAACTTTAACCCAAGGATCGCAATCGAAATCAATGGAAATAAAACCAGAGACAGGATTCATACCATGAAAACACACGCAAAAAATCATCTGGCTGGCTTTACCCTTATTGAAGTTATCGTTTCATTGGTCGTAGCAGCGATCATGGCATCGATGATCTATACCTATTTCGGAAACGCACTGACCCAGAGCAGCGTGCCTATTTTCAGGCTTCAAAAAGCGTCAAATCTGCAAAAGGTGATGGAGAATATCATCGCTGACTACGAAAGGTTGAATCAACTGAATTTACGATTCAAATGGCGAAAAAATGCCAAATATAAAGTAGGCGAAATTGTTCTCCCGAGCGATAGCCTTGTTACCAAAGACAGCAAAATTGCCAACAATGGTCGTTATTACATCTGCATGACGGCGGGAACAAGCAGTAATACGTTATTGCCATCGTGGCCAGCAGTTACGGCAACTACAACAACTCTTGGAAGGACAATATCACTAACTGACGGTTCAGTGGTATGGAGAGAGGAGGGGTATGTCTGGAAAGCTGAACAGAATTATCCTGCTAATGCAATTGTATTGCCAGCAATAAATAATGGTCACTTTTACCGTGGGCCCGCAAGTCCAAATCCATTTACAAGCGGTGCAACTGAACCCACATGGACGTCTACATCCACCAGTGTTTACGATGGTAGCATAACGTGGTATGAGGCTGGTACAATCTTGGCAAAGAATGACTCGGCTCCGAGCAATATAGTTGTTCTTAATGATAATATATATAAGCATCTTACGACTTCAAATGGTGACAAATATGGCACCGGATACGCCTTGGTTACGTCCGTAGCTAACCAACCAGATTTTATCAAATTTGTTGGCACTTCTGCGGTGCCCGCCGGTTCCGACGAAAAAAGCATTCTTCAAGTGACCATAAAAAACAATGATTCTGCTGAAACGCTGACGCAAATTTTTACCATTCGATAAAAGAGGGAAATTTATGCGGAAAAGAAAATCAAACGAAAAAGGATTCACCCTCATAGAAGTTATCGTTACACTGGTCCTGGTTGGAATCATGGCTGCGCTGGCGGGCATGTGGATAGTTTCCGTGGTAAACGGATATATCTTCACAAAAATGAATGCCGATACCGTGCAGAAAGCGCAGCTTGCCATGACGCGTCTTACGATGGAATTCACGCGTATAAAAACAGTTGATGCCACCACCGCCGGCCCCGATACGCAAATCAATTACACGCGAACTGGTCCGTCTGGAACTCCGATTTCTGGTATTGTCAAAATAGACAGAGCCTCAAAGTTACTGCAATTGCAACTGTTCGATGATAAGGGGACTGCCCTGACCCCCCTGGCCACTCTGACCGATGCCGTGGATTCTTTTACGCTGGCCTATTGCAACGATGTAACTACAGCTTGTCAGATGGGTTGGTTGCCTGGGTCAAAAATCATAGAAATCACGCTTACTCTGATGGGAGCAAACAACACCACATCCGCATTCACAAAGCGTGTAACACCTCGATATTTATAAGATTGGAGGGAAAAGCCATGTTGGTATCAGAAAAACAAAAGGCTGATTACAAGATAAAAATAAGAAAAGATGGATTATCGTCAGTATCAAAAAGCGCAAAGGGTGCTCGCCAGCGGGGTTCGATACTCATCGGGCTAATTATTACGATGGTCATCATGGCCGCCCTCGGGGCCGGCATGGTTTACCTGACTTCAACCTCGACATTTCAGGAGCTCTTTGCAAACAACAATGCACGGGCATACTACGCGGCCGAATCCGGCGTCAGGTACACCAATGCCCAGATCCGGCCGGCCCTGGCGACGGGCAATGATTCAATTTATCAAATAATGAAAGGGAACGTCGAAGACAATACATATACCATGGCGAATGGCGATACATTCGAAATTTCGATTTTTAATGAGGATACCGATACTTATACTGATTCAATGATGATTACCTACGATTCCATCGGTACGGTTGGCTCCGGTTTTTTACAGGCAAAAAGAAAAATTACATATACCATAATGCCAGCTAACCAGGGGAGTAACCCTCCGACACCGCCAGGTCCTGTTAATGTTTTTACTGATGAGGATGTTTCAACTTTTGAAGTGCCAAAGAATGAATTGGATTTATATTACAGTCCCGTTGATATGAATGAGGTCGATATTAAGGATAATCCAAAAGTTGACAATGACAGAGCCTTGAACCTTAAAGCTGATGATTATACCATGGGATTGAGGTGGTACAGTGATTTGTCTTTTGCTCAATTGGATGAAATAAGGCATAATAACAGTGATCTGTTGAGCTATGGAGTGCAAGTTCAAATCAAAGATATTGATGTAGATGCCAACAATGCCAGCCCTTGGAGCATTGTTGGCATATCATTCCGAGTCGACGATCGCAATGATGCCACTACTACAGATGACATAGACAATATGTACTCGATTTCTTTTATTAAGCTAATAAAACCTGCAACTCCTCCTACTGCGGGTGCTAAGCCAGCTTGGTATACTAACTACTTCTATAATACAAATTACACTAACACCGCTTGGGACATATTTTCTACAGGTACCAACGCTGGTAGATGGTTTGTTGTGTTATGGAAAAGGGTTTTTTCCGGCACTACACCGACTTTTACACCTCTGGCATATCACAAGATTACATCAGCAGACCCGGTGTGGAAGGATGGAGACGCTAACAGCTGTACAAAAATCGATTACTGGGCAACCATCATGGTTTATATAAAAGAAAAAAACAACGGAACGAATGAAATTACCGGATATCTTTCACAACCACCGACATATGCAAGGTTAATAGTAGATGAAATATCAGGAGCGCTGGTGCCGGGTGTAGACTGGGCGCATGACTACCAGACCGGAGAGCCTGTTCCTGCCAAGGTTCCCTCTAAATTCAAGCCGGTAACCTGGACTCTGACCGCGGAGGGGATTGCTTCGGGAACTCAAAAACAGGCTACACATTTTACAGATATAACTGAGGATATCGATATCATTACGGACAATTCTTTGACGACTGCAAATTATAATAATTCCTTGATAAGAAATGACCCCCCAGTTGCGATAAAGGCACGTGAAATAGGCTTGCATATTTTTAACCAATCAACGTCTGCCCAGAATATCTATTATGACAACTTTTTCATAGATCTTTCACCTTCAATTGGACCGGACGGAGGAGATTTTGTGGATCCAGAACCCGTTTATGAAGGGTACTGAGAATTAAAGAAGGGGGTACTTAGGGGACGTCTTAAACTTTTAAACTTACTCATCAAAAAGCAAATATTTAGAGAACTTTGCGAGTTTCTCGTCGCGCATTACAGCTTTCCCAACAGATGGGGGGCGACTAGGGGACATCTTAAACATTTAAACTTACTCATCAAAAAGCAATTTTATTAGACTGAAGGCTGAAGGGGGGAGAGTTGGGGACGTCCATAAAAAAGTAAATAACTTTGGTGGGCTTCCGCTTATCAGCATAGGGGGGCCTATGGGGACGCCCATGAAATTATGCGTTTCTATCCTTTTCAGTGACCGGACTTGGACGGATCTGGGACGCCCTTTACATTTATAGTTTTACTTCAAAAGGTCCTCAAGGACATAAACAAGTAAAGGACGAGTAGGGGACGTTCATCAATATATCAGTTAAGGGGGGCCTATGGGGACGCCCATGAAATTATGCGTTTCTATCCTTTTCAGGTGCTTGACATTTGTCCTTCCTTACATTATTCTTCTTTCGTAAGGAAAAACATTACGGGGAGGATGATATGCAATCAGTCATTACATCGA
>JAHJRK010000529.1 GCA_018830925.1 Pseudomonadota bacterium | reverse complement strand
CCGACCGACTTCATCAGAATGAAATGCCGGTTCAGCAGCAAGGTTAAAATGCCTCCTGTAAAGACGACGAGTAGAGCTATAAAAAAAAGATGCACGCGTTCCCCTCTTCATATTGCTTCAAATCAGCCGGCTTCGGTCGGACAAAGATGAGAACGGTTTCAGGCTCATATTCTCCCGTCTTTGCGCTTGCGCAGCCAAAACGAACAAGTTGATATCTGTCTGCCGATTAACACATCGCCCATATTGTAGAAACATTTTCAAGTCAACAGCCTTTTTCAACATCTTTCAGCCCCTGCTCCCTTAAGCGGGTCTTTACCACGAACCCGATTGAGGCGGATAGTTTGACAAAGAATTTTTTTCTTTATCAGGCTTGTTGCTAATTTAAAAACATGATATCTGCGTGCCCGGTAACTTAATATCCTGATAACCATATCTTATGCGAATTATGCAAAAATCAGACAAAAAAATCTTTGGCGCGCTGTTTTTATCAATATTTACAGCAGTTACAGGCGTTGGCATTGTAGTTCCCCTGTTGCCTGTTTATGCGCATGATCTGGGTGCAAGCGGATTATACATAGGGCTTGTATTCGGAGCTTTTTCTCTATCTAGAACCTTTTTTTTACCGTATTTTGGCAGGCTGTCAGATACAAAGGGTCGAAAACCCCTTATTTCGGCCGGTTTGATTGCCTATGCTATTGTCTCTATAGCGTTTCTTTTCTCAACAAGTGTTGATACGCTTATCATAATACGCTTTATACAGGGCATTGCCTCGGCAATGATAATGCCTGTCAGCCAGGCTTATATAGGAGATATAACACCGAAAGGAAAGGAAGGCCTGATCATGGGCATGTTCAATATGTCCATGTTCTTTGGTTTAAGCATTGGCCCATTGATTGGCGGATTAATTAAAGATTATTTCAGCCTTGATACGGCTTTTATCTGCATGGCGCTTCTCTCTTTCACAGCATTTTTAACAAGCCAGATATTTCTTCCTCCTACACGCACTGAAAAAGCCGTTTCATCCCCAAAGACGCCGATAGCATGGAAACATCTGATTAATGACAGAGTGTTGATAGGACTTTTTATGTTCCGGTTTGCCTATACGGCAGCTATCGGAATAATCTGGTCTTTTCTGCCGGTATTATCAAGTCTTGAATTTCACCTTTCGAGCTTTTCAACCGGGATATTAGTGACCCTCGGAGTTTTTATCAGCGGCTTACTGCACACACCAATGGGAATAGCGGCAGATAAATTCAACAAGCGGGTACTTGTTATTACCGGAGGAATTGTAATATGTTTTTCCATGTTTGTTTTCGCAAGATCCGGCAGTGTTTTTCATCTTTTATTTGCCAGTATCCTTTTTGGTGTTGGAGGGGGTTTTTCCATGCCGGCTCTTATGGCTCTTGCAGTATTGAAAGGAAAAGAGACTGACTCAATGGGGTCTGTAATGGCTCTTATCACAACCGCTCACAGTTCCGGAATGCTGACTGGTTCTCTGGCTGCCGGCCTGATCATGGACATGTTCCGGCTTCGTCAGGCTTTTTATCTAGGGTCCGGGATAATGGTATTCGGAATTATACTTTTTTTCCTTTGTACTCGTTACGGGAAACCTTTTGACAAAAAAGAGAGCGCTGCTTTGGTTTCAGGACATGCAGCAATACATGATCCATGACAATGATGACGGCTTATTAAAAAAGTCAGCAAGTTTCCGTAAGCCTGCATTGTATCTATTCCAAATTCCGGCTCCAGAGCGGTTAAAGCGTTGACATACTTTTTTTCGGCATTATTTTAGATCATTATTTTCAAAAACTATGGGTTTTTGCAAAAATAACATATTTATGGTTCTTAATATTTAATCTGTTACGGAAATCAAATGGCAACCAAACGTGATTATTATGAAATTCTGGGCGTTACCCGGAATGCGACTCCCGAAGAATTAAAAACCGTATATCGAAAACTTGCATTAAAATACCATCCGGACAGAAATCCGGGAGACAAGGAGTCGGAAGAAAAATTCAAGGAAGCTGCAGAAGCATATGAAGTTCTTCATGATCCTCAAAAAAAGGCTGTTTATGATCAGTACGGGCACCAGGGTCTTGAAGGTTCCGGTTTTTCAGGATTTGGCGGGTTTGAGGATATCTTTTCAAGCTTCAGCGATATTTTCGAAGATTTTTTTGGCTTCGGCGGCAACAGGCGCTCCCGAAGCAGAACCCAAAGAGGTTCGGATCTTCGTTATGACATGACATTAAGCTTTATGGAAGCTGCCTTTGGAATAGAAAAAGAGATTAACCTTGAAAAAACCGAAACATGTCCGGATTGCAGCGGAAACGGCAGCGAACCGGGCTACGGACCTGAAACCTGCCGTCAGTGCGGCGGCTCAGGACAACTATCCAGAAACCAGGGTTTCTTCACGGTAAGAACAACATGCCACTACTGCAGAGGAGCCGGCCAGACAATACCACATCCCTGTAAAAACTGCCGTGGAGCCGGCAAGGTGATCATTAATAAGAAGGTTTCTGTAAAAATACCTGCCGGAGTCGATTCAGGTTCAAGGCTGCGGCTCACCGGGGAAGGTGAATCCGGCGCCTACGGCGGTCCAAACGGCGATCTTTATGTTTTTTTGAACGTTGAGGCGCATGAATTTTTTGAACGGCATGAAAATGATGTTTATTGCAAAATACCTGTCTCTTTCGTGCAGGCCGCTCTTGGAGATACGATCCCGGTTCCGACCTTAAACGGCAAAAAAACAGTTGAAATTCCGAAAGGAACTCAGCCCGGCGACATGATTCGTCTGCAGGGTGAAGGCATACCCCACTTAAGACACAAGAGGCGTGGAGACCAGATAGTTCAGATAACTATAAAAACACCTTTAAATCTTACAAAAAAGCAGGAAAATCTCTTAAAGGAATTCGCAAAACTCGAATCCAATAAATTCTCCAATAAATTAAAAAACATCCTTCAGGGCGCTTCGGTAGGCGCTAGGCCGTCGTAATAAAATAACTTGACCGGCATAAGGAGCCGTAACGAAATGGCCAGAAACGTAATGCTTATTTCGTAACGGCTCCTAACAAATAAAATAAGGATTGATCAAAATGTTTGAGCTAAAAGTTATAAATCATTTTTCGGCTGCTCATCAGCTTAAGCTTGTTGCTGCAAAATGTGAAAACCTTCATGGTCATAACTGGAAAATAGAAGCTTGCATAACCGGCAAAACCTTAAATGATGCAGGAGTTGTGATAGACTTTGGAATGATCAAGAAACATGTTTCTGAAATAATGGCGGCGCTTGATCACAAGTTTCTTAATGAACTTGACTGGTTTAAGGGCTCCAATCCATCATCTGAAGTGATAGCGATGCGAATCGCAAAAGAGCTCAAGGCCAGAATAGAAGACTCTTCAATAAGGGTGTCAAGCGTTACTGCATGGGAATCCGATGATGCGTGTGCAAAATATATATGTCCGTTGTAACACCGCAGTCAAAGACTTTTTACGAAGCCGTCAAGATTGGCTGGTGTTTCTGTTCAACTGACTCCAGCGATCCAGAAGATCATCCCTTGTAACTATGGAAGTTACGTCTTCTACATGTTCTCTTATGCTTTCAACGCCCCCTTCCTGGCGGTCAACAAGTATAACCGCCTTAATTACATCCATGCCTTCTGAACGCGCCCGTTCTATGGCTTTTATTGTTGAGCCGCCTGTTGTTGCAACATCATCTATTATGACAACTCTGCTCCCCTGAGTTAAATCTCCTTCTATCCAGCGGATTATGCCGTGATCTTTCATGGTTTTCCTGATTGAAAAGGCATTTACCGGTTTTCCTTTCAATCCGGAGGCAAAAGCAGTTGCAACAGCAATAGGGTCTGCCCCGAAAGTAAGCCCTCCGACTCCTTCTGCGTCAAAATCTTCGATTGTATCAAAAACCAGATGGCCGGCAAGAAACATGCCCCGGGGGCTGAGTGTCACCGGTTTGCAATTAATGTAGTAATTGCTCATCCTGCCAGATACAAGCTTAAATACAGGTTCCTCACTGTATTTAAAGGATTTGCGGCAAAGCAGATCTATCAGTTCCTGTTTCATAATTGATGTATAATCCTCAAATTAAGTCAGATATTTAATTTTTATTTTTGAAGCTCTCCGCCGCAGGCTGAAAACTTCTTGTGATTTAGTGAAGTGATTTAAAAACCCCCAAAAAGCTCATTAGTAAGTTAGAAATTATTTCCGGCAGGAAATAATTTTGTAAGCTTACTTATCCCGTTTATCGGGGTTAAGTGAGCATCTTTTGCCTTTTTCCGAAACCGTCAACTATGACAATATCAATAAACAGTTGATTTTAACAGGCTCTTTAGATATAAAAAAGCCCCCACCGAAAATGGAAGAAGCTTTTTATGGGAATCGGTAGAGGCTTTGAGCAAGGAATACTCTTAAAGCATTCCTTTTAAGGCTCGGATTACAAATAGCAATTAATTTATATCAGGTCAATCAAAACTCTTAAAAGGAGTTAATTAAGATCGTGTCTATTAAAAACAAAGTAAAAAATATCATTGCAGCACATCTGGTTTTTCTTTTTGTTTCCGGAATTCTCTTTTTTTCTCCAGGAGCTGCGGATTCCGGTGAGCCGGCAGAGGTATTCACTCTTGAAAAAACGATTCAGACAGCTGTAAAAAACAATATTGAACTTAAGAGAGCAAAAGAAGATATAAATGCTGCAGCTGCATCAAAAAACGCTTCGAGAGCGAATTTTTTACCCGTTTTCAACGCTTCTTATCAGTATAAGCATAATTATGAAGAGATTACCAGCCCTCTGTTTGGGATAACAACTCCCGAGGATGAGTACCTTTTTGCGACATCAATTACCCAGCCGCTTTTTGCCGGATTTTCAATTATTAACCGGTATAAGCTCGCAGGCCTCGGACTCGACGCGGCAGGTTTAAATGAAAAATTAACCCGCTTTGATATCATATACAGGGCGAATAAGGCATATTTCTCGGTTTTAAAGGCATTAAAAATCGAAGAGGTGTTACTGGAGACCGTGACACAGCTTTCAGCACATGAAAATGTGGCAAAAACCTTTTACGAAGTCGGTATGACCCCGTTAAATGATTTGCTTAAATCACAGGTTGAACTGGCCAATTCCCGGCAGGAGCTTACAATAGCAAAGAATAATTTGGAATATGCAAAATCCGATTTCAACACGCTTTTAAGAAGGCCCATAAACTCATCGGTAGATTTGGTTGATATTCTTAACTATGTGCCGCTTACAAATGAGCTTGATTATTATCTTGAGCTTGCTCAAAAAAACCGGCTTGAAATCAAACTTGCGGACCTGCAAATCGAAATGGCCGAAAAAGAGTTGGCTCTTGCGAAAAAAGATTACTTTCCGACAGTAACTCTCATCGGGACGCGTTATCAGCGCGGAACCGATTGGGATGTTACCGGAGGCGATGGAATAAGCGACCCCAACAGTTGGAATGTATCCGCAATTGCTTCATGGAATTTCTGGGAATGGGGAAAGACCTGTTTTGGGGCGAAAGAGAAAAAGAGCCGGCTTTATCAGGCAACATTAAAAAAAGAAGAAATTGCAGATAAAATATCGCTTGAAGTAAAACAGTCTTTTTTGAAAACCAAGGAATCTGAAAGTAATATTATAACCGTTCAAAAGGCAATTGATCAGGCAAAAGAAAATTTAAGAATAAGCCAGGAACGCTATAAAGAGCAGATAGCCACTTCAACGGATGTGCTTGATGCCCAGACACTTCTTTCAAGGACCATGACAAATTATTACAATGCGCTCTATGATTTTAAAATTTCAAAGGCATCTCTCTACAGGGCAATGAGCATGGAACTTGCGGAATGAGCAACGGCAGCAGTGAAAATTCCTTAATTAGAATGTTTCATGTTTACAGACGATACGGAAAACATTCCGCTCTCTTTGATATAAACTTTGATGTACTAAAAAACGAATTTGTCTTTATAAACGGTCCCAGCGGCGCCGGGAAAACAACCCTGTTAAAGTTGCTCTATCTCGGAGAACCGGCCTCTGAAGGTCAAATCCTGATAGATGGAATTAATTTGTCAAGATTGTCAAAAGATAAAATTCCGCTCATGAGAAGAAATTTTGGAATAATATTTCAAGATTTTAAATTAATACCCTCAAAAACCGTTTTTGAAAATGTTGCTCTTGTTCCGGAAGTTGCCGGTAAATCCGGGCGACTGGTGCAGAAAAAAGTGAGCAGTGTGTTAAGAGCCGTAGGAATGGAAGACAAACAGAATGCTTTCCCTCTAACCCTTTCCGGCGGTGAGCAGCAGCGCGTTGCAGTTGCAAGAGCAGTGGCAGGCGATCCAAAGATAATTCTTGCCGACGAACCGACCGGAAGCCTTGATGCAGAATCCGCGGGCATGATAATGGAGCTTTTAAAAGGATTTCATACACGCGGATCTACGGTAATTATCGCAACCCACGACACAGAACTCATAAGAAAAACCGGCGGGAGAACTGT
>JAHJRK010000083.1 GCA_018830925.1 Pseudomonadota bacterium | reverse complement strand
CTGTTATAAGGTCTATAAGGGACGGAATGAAAAATGCGTCAACTGCCCGGTTGAAAAAACATTTTTAGACGGCAAATCTCACTACAGCGAAGAGACCGGATACAACAAGGACGGAACGCTGACACACTGGATTGTAAACACCTCCCCGATAAAAAATTCAAAGGGTGAAATTATCGCCACAATGGAGATGAATCTTGACATAACAATCAGGAAGAATCTCGAAGAAAAATTTATAAAATCGGAGAAGAAATATCACGAGATATTCAACAACATACCAAACCCCGTCTTCGTACTTGATATGGACAGCCTCGATATACTCGACTGCAATGAAAGCGTATCAACTGTATATGGTTTCGAACCAAACGACATTATAAATCTATCTTTCCTTGATATGTTCAGGGAAGAGGAAAGAGAAAAGTACGCATTCAAGATGAGGGCCTACTCGGAATTAAACCAGGTAAAACAGATGAGAAAGGACGGAAAGACTGTTTTTGTAAATATAAGAATCTCCCCATCGGAATATCCCGGCCAGAAGGTTTTTCTGGTTACAACGAGCGACATCACAAAAAGGCTTGAAGCGGAACAGCAGCTCATACAAGCAAGCAAGATGGCTACCCTCGGTGAAATGGCAACCGGCGTCGCGCACGAACTCAACCAGCCTCTTACTGTAATGAAAACTGCAAGCAGTTTTCTAATGAAAAAGGTTGTAAAAAAAGAGGCCATTCCCGAGGATGTTCTTCTTACTCTCGCTGAAGAAATAGACCGCCACGTTGACCGGGCAACAAAGATAATAAACCACATGAGGCAGTTCGGAAGAAAATCCGATATGACTCTCGAAAAAGTCCAGATAAATCGGGTTCTTGAAAGCGCATTTGAAATATTCAGCCAGCAGCTCAAGGTAAGAGGCATAAAGGTCGTATGGGAAACCGAAGAGAATCTCCCCATGATAATGGCCGACGAAGACCGCCTTGAACAGGTTTTCATCAACCTGTTGATCAATGCGCGCGACTCTATAGAAGAGAGATGTGAAAAGGAAAGCCAGAAATCTTGCGAAAAAAGAATTTCGATAAAAACACAACTGGAAAATGAGATGGTTGCCATAACCATAAAAGACACAGGCACCGGAATACCGGGTTCCATTTCCGAAAAGATATTCGAACCCTTTTTTACAACAAAAAAAGTAGGGCAGGGAACAGGCCTCGGCCTCTCAATAAGCTATGGAATCATACAGGACTGCAAGGGCAGCATAAAGGTCGTGCCCTCAGATGAGGGCGCCTGTTTTGTAATCAAATTTCCCGTACCGGATGAACAATAATGAAAAAAACTATTCTGATAGTCGATGATGAAGAAGGAATAAGAAAGGTTCTCGGCATATCACTTTCCGACATGGGCTATATTGTTATATCCGCAGAAAACGGCGAGACCGCCCTCGAACTCTTCAGAAATAGTAAACCGCAGATAGTACTTACCGATATCAAAATGCCGAATATGGACGGCATAGAACTTTTAAGATGTCTGAAAAAAGAAGCGCCCGACACTGAAGTCATTATGATAACAGGGCATGGTGACATTGATCTTGCCATAAAAAGTCTGAAGTTTGAGGCAACAGATTTTGTTACCAAGCCTGTTAATGATGAGGTTCTTGAAATTGCGTTGAAAAGAGCCGAAGAACGGATTTCGATGAAACGGCAGATCAGGGAATACACGGAAAACCTTGAACAGCTTGTTGAAGAAAAGAGCAGGCAGCTTGTCGAAGCTGAAAGGATGGCCGCGGTAGGTCAGACAATAGCCGGTCTTTCCCATGCCATAAAAAATATCGCGAGCGGGCTAAAGGGCGGAACATTCGTCCTCGAGAAGGGCATGGAGCTGAACAATAAAAAATACCTTCGGGAAGGCTGGGAAATGGTTAAAGGTAATGTAGACAAGATAAAAAACCTTTCGCTCGATCTTCTCAATTACGGCAAAAACTCCGGTGCAGTCTTTCTGTTATGCGATCCGAATACACCGGTAACAGAAGTTGTAAAACTAATGAAGTCAGGCGCCGGAGAAAAAGCCATAAGCCTTACCGTTGACCTTGCCGCAGATTTAAAGCCTTTATATTTTGACCCGGAGGGAATACACCGCTGCATTTTAAACCTTGTTGCAAATGCCATAGATGCCCGCTCAACAGAAAATACCGAAGGCAGAGTGAAGGAAGTCACAGTCAGAACATTGAAAAGAGAAGGATGGGGAGCCGAATACCAGGTTATTGACAACTGCGGCGGGATGCCGGATGAAATTAAAAAACAGGTTTTCAGAAATTTTTTCAGCACAAAGGGCTCTTTTGGGACGGGGATCGGGCTTATGCTCACAAAAAAAATAATAGATGAACATAAAGGTTTCATCGGGTTTGAGTCGGAAGAAGGAGTCGGTTCCAATTTCATAATCAGGCTTCCTGAAAAAGATAAATTGTAAATGCCGGCTTCATAAAAACACGCCAAATATCCCTTGACAGTTACAAGGATATATTTTAGAAGCTTTTCTTACATTGGGATTCTTTGAGACCTTTGAATAAAGTCTTTTCCGGCTTTATTTTATTGTAAGGAGATAAAAATGTATCAATTTGTTACCGGCCCCCTTGCATGGTTATCGTTTGGAATTTTCTTTGTCGGAATCATCGTTCGCGTAGTCCTTTATATTAAAGGGCTGGACTGGAAATTGGACAGAGTAACCTATTCAGTAAATGTTTCATACGGAATCAAAGGCGCCATAAGATCCATTTTTTTATGGCTCATACCTTTTGGTACAAGAGGCTGGCGGGCAAAACCAGGCTTTACAATTCTCTTTTTTGTTT